>CALKAA010000355.1 GCA_937983495.1 uncultured Gemmobacter sp.
GTCAATGAAGCCCGCAATCATCGACAGGCCCTTGTCCCAGAACTTCGGATCGCTGGCATCCAGCCCAAAGGGAGCCAACAGCTCCTTGTGATGCTTCGACCCGCCCGCCTTCAGCAGGTCGAAATACTTCTCCTCGAACCCCGGCAAGCCGCTGGCATAGGCAGCATAAAGCGCATTCACCAAGCCATCGCCAAAGGCATAGGCATAGACGTAGAAGGGCGAATGCACGAAATGCGGGATATAGGCCCAGAAGGTCTCGTATCCATCCATGAAATCAAACACATCGCCCAGGCTTTCGGCCTGAACGCTCATCCACAGCGCGTTGATGCCGTCGGGCGTCAATTCGCCATCGGCCCGCGCCGCATGCAGCTTGCATTCAAAATCATAGAAGGCGATCTGGCGGACGACGGTGTTGATCATGTCCTCCACCTTGCCCGCCAGCAGGGTCTTGCGCTCGGCCTTGGTCTTGGCACCGTCCAGCAGCTTGCGGAAGGTCAGCATCTCGCCAAAGACGCTCGCGGTTTCGGCCAGCGTGAGAGGGGTGGAGGCCAGCAATTCGCCCTGGGCCGCCGCCAGCCGCTGATGCACGCCATGCCCCAGCTCATGCGCCAGCGTCATCACATCGCGCGGTTTGCCCAGATAATTCAGCATCACATAAGGATGCACGGTGGTCACGGTGGGATGCGCAAAAGCCCCCGGTGCCTTGCCCGGCTTCACGCCCGCATCAATCCAACCTTGGGTGAAGAAAGGTTCGGCCAGTTCCGCCAGTTGGGGCGAGAAGGCGGCATAGGCCTCAGACACCGTCTGGCGTGCCTCCTCCCAGCCGATCGTCTTCGGCTGCTCGATCGGCAAGGGCGCGTTGCGGTCCCAGACCTGCAACCGCTCCAGCCCCAGCCATTTGGCCTTCAGGCGATAGTAGCGGTGGCTCAGCTTCGGATAGGCCGCGACCACAGCATTGCGCAGCGCCTCCACCACCTCCGGCTCCACATGGTTGGACAGGTGGCGGCCATGCTGCGGGCTCGGCATCTTGCGCCAGCGGTCATGGATTTCCTTTTCCTTGGCCAGCGTGTTGTGGATGCGGGCGAAGAGCTTCACATTCTTGTCAAACACCGCCGCCAGCGCCCGCGCGGCCGCCTCGCGCTTTTCGCGTGCCGGATCGGTCAGCAGGTTCAGCGTCGCCTCAAGGTTCAGCTCCTCCTCCTCGCCCGCCACCGCGAACATGAGGCCCGCCATGGTCTCGTCGAACAGCTTGTTCCAGGCGCTTGCGCCCACCACGCTTTCGTCATGCAGGAACCGCTCCAGCTCATCAGAAAGCTGATGCGGGCGCAT
Source organism: uncultured Gemmobacter sp. (assembly GCA_937983495.1). Taxonomy (GTDB): domain Bacteria; phylum Pseudomonadota; class Alphaproteobacteria; order Rhodobacterales; family Rhodobacteraceae; genus Gemmobacter. The sequence continues at coordinate 1,330 of CALKAA010000355.1, forward strand.
GGCGCGCATGCGGTCAAACACCGGCTTGTAACGCGCCAGATCGGCATTGGCGGCCAGCAGGCCCGCGAGATGCGCCTCGTCCAGGCGGTTGAATTCAAGGCTGAAGAACACCAGCGGCGTGGTGGAGGTGGTGACCTCATCCTGCGCATCGGCCATGAACTTGGCGCGCTCGCTGTCCATGGTGTTCTGGTAATAGCGCAGGCCCGCATAAGACATCAGCCGACCCGCCACGATGTCGATGGCCTCATAGGCCTGCACACAGGCCAGCAGACCGGCGGCATCAAGGCTGGCCAGCTTGCCCTCATAGGTCGCGGCGAACTCGGCGCAGGCGGTTTCCAGCCATGCCAGATCGCGCGCCACTTCAGGCGAGTCCGGCGCGGGATAGAGATCGGTCAGATCCCAATCGGGCAGCGACCCAAGCCCCCCGGCACTGGCATTGGCATCAAAAACCGGAGAGGGAAGCGGCAGTGTCATGGGGCACCCATTGCGAAAAGCGTTTGATCCCATCTAGGGCTGCGTGGGGGCCAAGTGCAAGGGCAGGGGGGCAATTCCGCCCCCTTGCCCTTCTGGCCCGAGGGTGCGAGCGTGGCGGCGCGAACAGGCAGGAGGCCCCCATGCGTCCGATGCGCGGCATCGTGCTGAAACTCGGCTCGGTTCTGGTGTTCATTGTCATGTCGGCGCTGATCAAGCTGAGCGCGGATCATGTGCCGCCAGGTGAGGCGGTGTTTTTCCGTGCCTTCTTTGCCATGCCGGTGATCCTCGTCTGGCTGGCGCTGCGGCGCGAATTGGCCACGGGCCTGCGCACCGCCAACCCCTATGGCCATCTGTGGCGCGGGCTCATGGGCACCTCGGCCATGGGCTTCGGCTTTGCCGGGCTCGCTTTCCTGCCGCTGCCCGAGGTCACCGCCATCGGCTATGCCGCGCCGCTGCTGACGGTGATTTTCGCCGCGATGTTCCTGGGCGAGGAGGTGCGCGCTTTCCGCATCGCCGCCGTGGGGCTGGGGCTGGCGGGGGTGCTGATCGTGGCCAGCCCGCGCCTGACCATCGACAGCAGCGCCGGAACCTCGGAGGCGCTTGGGGCGATGCTGGTGCTGTTTGGCGCGGTCTTTGCCGCGCTGGCACAAGTTTTCGTCCGAAAACTTGTGGACACCGAGAAAACCCCGACCATCGTCTTCTGGTTCTCGATGACGGCCACGGTTTTGTCTTTGGTGACGCTGCCCTGGGGGTGGGTCTGGCCCTCACCACTGGAATGGGGGACTCTGATCATGGTGGGGTTGCTGGGAGGGATCGGGCAGATCCTGCTCACCTCCAGCTACCGAGAGGCCGACGCCTCGCTGATCGCGCCCTTCGATTACGCCTCCATGCTTTTCGCACTGATCATCGGCTATGTCGCCTTTGACGAAGTGCCGACGCTGACCATGCTGGCAGGGGCGAGCCTAGTGATCGCGGCGGGCATCCTGATCATCTGGCGCGAGCGGCAGTTGGGCCTGCAACGGACCCGGCAGCGCAAGGCGATGACGCCGTAAAGGAAAAGGGGGGCTGTCTGCCCCCCTCTGCGCCTCCGGCGCATTCACCTCTAGGGGCGCGCGGAACGCGCGCGCCCGGCCCGAGGATATTTTTGAACAGGTGAATTTACAGACGCGGTCCTGGCTTCATCTGCTCTCAAGTATCCTCAGGGCCGGGCGGGCGTTGCACGCCCCCCTTGAGGTGAGGGCCGCAGGCCCGAGGGGGCGCGAGCGCCCCCTTTCTGCGGTCAGATGCTGAGGCAGATATATTTCATTTCGAGGTAATCCTCCATGCCGTGATGGCTGCCCTCGCGGCCAAGGCCGGATTGCTTGACCCCGCCAAAGGGGGCGACTTCGGTGGAGATCAGCCCGGTATTCACGCCGACCATGCCGTATTCCAGCGCTTCCTGCACGCGGGTGATGCGGCCGATGTCGCGCGAATAGAAGTAGGAGGCGAGGCCGAAGATGGTGGCATTGGCCTTTTCGATCACCTCTTCTTCGGTGTCGAACTTGAACAGCGGCGCCACCGGGCCGAAGGTTTCCTCGTTGGTCACCGCCATCTCATCGGTCACGCCGGTCAGCACGGTGGGCTGGAAGAAGCTGCCGCCGAGCTCGTGCCGTTTGCCGCCCAGCACCAGTTTGGCGCCCTTGGCGGTGGCGTCAGCGATGTGTTCTTCAACCTTTTCCACCGCATCCAGATTGATCAGCGGCCCGAATTGCACCGGATCTTTCAGGCCGTCGCCCACGCTGGCCTTTTCGACCGCCGCTTTCAGCTTGGCGGCGAAGGCGTCATAGACGCCCGCCTGCACATAGATGCGGTTGGCGCAGACGCAGGTCTGGCCATTGTTGCGGAATTTGGAGATCATCGCCCCCTCCACCGCCTTGTCCAGATCGGCATCGTCGAACACGATGAAGGGCGCATTGCCGCCCAGTTCCATCGAGCATTTCATCACCTGATCCGCCGCCTGGCGCAGCAGGATACGACCGACCTCGGTGCTGCCGGTGAAGGTCAGTTTGCGCACGATCGGGTTTTCGCAGAATTCCTTGCCGATGGCCGAGGCGCGTTCCGAGGTGATGACCGAGAAGATGCCGCCCGGAAGCCCCGCGCGTTCCGCCAGCACCGCCAGCGCCAGCGCCGAAAGCGGGGTTTCCGAGGCCGGGCGGGC
>CALKAA010000356.1 GCA_937983495.1 uncultured Gemmobacter sp.
GGGGCTGTGGATGGCAGGCGAGGGGTTTGACCATGCGGCTTGAACCGATCGCCGTCCCTTCCACCGCCCGCCGCATCGGTCTGCCTGCGGCGGCCCTGGGGGCCACGCTGCTGGTGGGCATGGGCCTCGCCGCAACCGCCGGGGCCAACCCGTTGCACACGCTGGGCCTGATCGCCAAGGGCGCTTTCGGATCAAAATTCGCGGTGCTGGAGACACTGAACCGCGCCACGCCGCTGATCTTCACCGGGCTGGCCGTGGCGGTGGCCTTTCGCGCCCGGCTGTGGAACATCGGGGCCGAGGCGCAGCTTTACGCGGGGGCCATTGTCGCGGTGGTTCTGGGCACGGGCGCGCTGGCAAGCCCCTGGGTGCTGCCGGTCACCGCGCTGGCGGCGATGCTGGCCGGGGCCTTGGTTCTGCTGGGGCCGGTACTGCTGAAAACCCGATTGGGCGTGGATGAGGTGGTGACGACGCTTCTGCTCAATTTCGTCATGCTGCTGTTTGTCGGCTATCTGCTGGAAGGGCCGATGAAAGACCCGATGGGCATGGGCTGGCCCAAATCGCCCGCCCTGCTGAAAGAGGCGCGCTTGCCGCGCATCCTTGATGGCTTGCGGCTGCATTGGGGCTTTGCGCTGGCGCTGATTTCGGCGGGGCTGGTCTGGGTGATCCAGACGCGCAGCACGCTGGGGTTCGAGATGCGCGCCGTGGGGGCCAATCAGGCCGCGGCCCGTTTTGCCGGGATGCCGGTGAACACGGTGCTGGTGAAAACCGCCCTGCTTTCGGGCGGGCTGGCCGCGCTGGCCGGGTGGTCCGAGGTGGCGGGGCTGAAGGGGCATCTGTCCTCTGACCTGTCGCCCGGCTTTGGCTATGCGGGCATCATCGTGGCCATGCTGGCGCTGCTGCATCCCTTGGGCGTGGTGGTCGCGGCGCTGTTTGTAGCCGCAGTCTTTGTGGGGTCGGACAGCATGAGCCGCGCCGCCGGGGTGCCAACCTATATCGCCGACATGCTGCTGGCGGTGGCGCTCTTGTTCATGGTGCTGGCGCTGATGCTGACACGCTATCGGGTGGTGTGGAAATGACCGAAGTGCTGGATATTCTTCTGTCGGTCAGCTTCTGGGCTGCCGTCCTCCGCATTGCCTCGCCCTTGATCTTTGCAACCATGGGCGAGCTGATCTGCGAACGCGCCGGGGTGCTGAACCTTGGCATTGAAGGCATCATGGTGATCGGGGCCTTTGCCGGTTGGATGGCGGTCTATCTGGGCGCGCCTTTATGGCTGGGTGTTGCCTGTGCGATGCTGTGTGGCATGGCGTTTGGTTTGGTGCAGGCGGTGCTGACGGTGCCCTTTGGCCTGTCACAGCATGTGGTGGGGCTAGGGGTCACGATGCTGGCCACGGCCACGGCCTCTTTCGCCTATCGTCTGGCGCTGCCGGAGGTGACCAGCCCGCCCAAGATCGAGCCGTTTCAACCGCTGAACCTGCCGATCCTCAGCGACATTCCCTTTCTGGGCCCAGTGCTGTTCCAACAAACCGCGCTGACATGGGCGGGGTTTGCCGTGGCGGAGCTGACGGCCTTTGTGCTGTTCCGCACGCCCTTGGGCCTGGCCTTGCGCGCGGCGGGCGAGAACCCGGCGGCGGTGGAGGCGCAGGGGCTTTCGGTCACCGGGTTGCGCATGGGGGCGGTGGTGGTCGGATCGGGGCTGATGGCGGTGGCGGGGAGTTTCCTCACGCTTTCAGCCTTTTCCTCGTTCTTCTTTGAAATGGTGAACGGGCGCGGCTGGATCTGCGTGGCGCTGGTGGTGTTCGGGGCGTGGCGGCCGGGCAAGGCGGTGCTGGGGGCGCTGCTGTTTGCAGGCTTTGACGCGCTGCAAATCCGCCTGCAACAAACGCCGATTGGCGCGCATCTGCCCTATCAGGTGTTTCTGATGGCACCTTACCTTCTGTCCATCCTCGCGCTGATCGTGATGTCGCGCCGGGCCGAGGTGCCCGCCGCGCTGATGCAGGCCTATCGAAAAGGGGAACGCTGATGTTTGATATTCTGGTGAAGGGTGGCACGCTGCCCGATGGAACCCAAGCAGATATTGGCATCACCGGCGGCACCATCGCAGCCGTAGGGCCGTTGAACGCCGAGGCGGGCCGGGTGATCGACGCGACCGGCGATCTGGTCGCCCCGCCGCTCGTGGACCCGCATTTCCATATGGATGCGACGCTCAGCTATGGCCTGCCGCGGGTCAATGCCTCGGGCACGCTGCTGGAGGGGATCAGCCTTTGGGGCGAGTTGCGCGAAATTGCCACCGTGGAGGAAATGGTGGAGCGCGCCGTGCGCTATTGCGATTGGGCGGTGTCGATGGGGCTGCTGGCAATCCGCACCCATGTGGACACCACGCCCGACCATCTGCGCGGGGTGGAGGCGATGCTGGAGGTGAAGCGCCGCGTGGCCCCTTACCTTGATCTGCAACTGGTGGCCTTTCCGCAAGACGGGCTTTATCGCGCTCCGAATGGCCGCGAAAACCTGATCCGCGCGCTGGATATGGGCTGCGATGTGGTGGGCGGTATCCCGCATTTTGAACGCACGATGCAGGATGGGGCCGAGAGTGTGAAGGACGTGGCTCGCATCGCCGCCGAGCGCGGGCTGATGCTGGATATCCATTGCGACGAGACCGACGACCCGCAGAGCCGCCATGTGGAAACCATGGCCGCCGAGGTCACCCGGCACGGGTTGGGCGCTCGGGCGGCGGGCAGCCACCTCACCTCGATGCATTCGATGGACAATTACTATGTGTCGAAACTGCTGCCGCTGATCGCGGAAAGCGGCATGACGGCCATTCCCAACCCCTTGATCAACATCACCTTGCAGGGGCGGCATGACAGCTACCCCAAGCGGCGCGGGCTGACACGGGTGAAAGAGATGCAGGCCATGGGCATCACCGTGGGCTGGGGGCAGGATTGCGTGCTGGACCCGTGGTATAGCCTTGGCACCGGCGACATGCTGGATGTGGCCTTCATGGGGTTGCATGTCGCGCAGATGACCCACCCGGCTGAAATGGCGCGCTGTTTCAAGATGGTCACCGAAAATAACGCGGCGATCATGGGCTTGCCCGGCTATGGGCTGCGGCCCGGCTGTGTGGCCAGCCTGATCGTGCTGGATGCGGGCAACCCGGTGGAGGCGCTGCGCCTGCGACCGGATCGGCTTTGCGTGATTTCCAAGGGCAAGGTGGTGGCCGAACGGGCGCGCAATGACGCCCGCCTTGGCCTGCCGGGGCGCCCCGCAACGGTGCGCCGCCGGCATCCGTGATCAGTTGCTATGGCCGGCATGCGGATCGGCAGGGGCCTCGGCCCCGTGATCCATACTGCCGTGATCCATCTTGGAGTGATCGACGCCTTCCGACGGATCCACCATGAACTCCACCTCAACCCGGCCCGCCTGTTCAAAGATCAGGGTGGCGGGCACCATGTCGCCCTCTTTCATGGTCTGGGTCAGGCCCATCAGCATCACATGCATGCCGCCCGGCTCCAGCACCACGGTCTCGCCTGCTGGGATCTCCAGCGCCTCCAGATGTTTCATCTGAGCCACACCATCGGCAGTGGTTTCGGTGGTGTGCAGCATGGTTTTCTGGGCGGCCGCGCTTTCCACGCCGATCAAGCGGTCGGCAGCCGCCCCTTCATTGGAAATCGCCATATAGCCGGCTGCCGATTGCGCACTGGCGGCGGGCTGCGGGATATTGGGATGGATGATCTCCAGATCGCCGGTTTTCACACCATGGGCAGCGGCGGCAGTCGAGATCATCAGGGCGGCCATCAGGCCAAGGATCGCTTTCATCGCGGGTCTCCTGCAAGGCCAGCCGGTTTGGCTGGACGAAACGCCCCCTTCGGGGCAGAATGAAAAAGTGCCCCATCTGGCAGCAACCAGACGGGGCCAGTGATGGCGCAACCCCACGGGATGAGGGGCGCAACCTGACGGCACTGCGGGTTCACGGGACGCCTCCCCCCGCAGTGCCGCCGCAACTTATCCCGGCGGCGCAGGCATCATGCGGCTGACCACAGCCGGATGCCCTTCGGGCCAGGGGTCGGAATGGGCCGGATCGGAGAGAAAACGCTCATCCGTCAGGCTTTCCAGAAATGCGATCAGATCGGCGGTTTCGGCCTCGGTCGCCTTGAAACCCACGATCATCGGGTCTTTCTGCGGGTGCCCCGGTGCGCGCCCGGCCTGGGCGTAATGGGCCACAACGCCGCGCAGATCGGCGATGGAGCCGTCATGCATATAAGGGGCTGTCACCGCCACATTGCGCAGCGATGGCGTGCGGAAACGCCCGGCATCCTGCGGGCGGCCCGTCACCTCGATCAGGCCGGGCACGGCACGGTAGTCTTCATAAAGCCCGGTATTGTGAAAACCGATCTCGGGCTGCGGCATTCGGGCAGTTTGCAGCGTGTCGGTGAAATGCAGCCCGCCATGGCAATGATAGCATTCCATCTTTTCGCTAAAGAATAACTGCTCGCCGCGTTGGGCGGCGTCTGACAGCGCCGTCTTGTCTCCATGTTTGAAGCGGTCATAGGCGCTGTCCACGGAAATCAGGCTCCGCTGAAAGGCACCAAGCGCCCGCGTAACGGTGAACAGATCGGGTTGGGGTCGTTCGGGGAAAGCTGCCGCAAAGGCCTTTTGGTAATAGGGGTCAGCCGCCAGAGCGGCCATGATCGCAGCTTCCTGCCCAACGCCCCCCATTTCATCGGGGTTTTCGCCGAACATCGGCACCAGCGCCTGAAACTCCAGACTGGTCATATGCGGATTGGCCCAAGTCAGCACAGGCAGATAGGCCACATTGGCCAGCGAAGGCGCGTTCTTGGTGCCTTGCTCGCCGCCGATCCCGATCGAAACGGCGCGGCCATCGGTGAAGGCCCGCGCCTGCAAATGGCAAGAGGCACAGGCCACCGTGCCATCCCGCGACAGACGAGCGTCATAGAACAGGTGCCGCCCCAGCTCCACCTTGGCCGCCGACATGGGGTTATCGGCGGGCACAGGGGGTGGCGGCACCTGGTCGGGCAAAGGCCATGCGTAAGGGTCGGCAAGGGCGGGCACCCCTGCCAACAGAAGCGCCACGAACAACGGGGCGCGCAGCCGCATCAGCGCACCGAGACCAGCGCCTGTTCACCTGCGGGCCGGTCCATATAGGGCAGGCCCAGCTTGCCCATCACGGTGAGGCAATCGGCATCCTTGGGGAAGGACATGCAGCCCGGCGAGGTTTCGGGGGCATTCACCTTCAGGTCAGCCTCGGCCACCACCTTGGCAGGGTCTATCACAAGCGTATTCTTTGCCGGGTCGAAACCATCAAACCGCAGCGCCATGCGGTTCTCGTTCTTGCAAGCCTTCGGGGCCTCGGTTTTGGAGGCCGCGTCACACATGGTGGAGCCCAGATGCAGGAACCAGCCCTTTGCATCGGGGGCTTTGTCCACAGCGGCCATGTCAATGCGGACGAATTTGTAACCGCCCTGCCAGTTCCAGAACATCGCTGTGGTGTTCAACGGCGCGGGGGCAACAGTCGGGTCTTGGTGATTCTGCGCGAACGGCACACCGATGGTGAGGGCAAGGCCCGTATAGGCCCCCTCCGGCACCGTGCCCCGCAGCGTGGTGTTCAGCCCCGGCGTGCCATTGGCACAGGCACCGCTCGCATCCTCAAAATCCAGCAAGGCCAGATCCCCAACCTGCCATTGCCCGTCCTGCTCCAATGAAATGGGCTGAAAGCTGCCATCGGCCTTGATCAGCGCGGCCTCCGAGATGAACAACCGAAAATCCAGGGCCTGCATTTCAGCCGCCGTGCTGCCCAAACCGGCATAGGTTTCAGCACAGGAAAAGGCCTTGCCGCCGATCTCGGCTGCAAAGGGGATCGAAATCGGCATATCGGCAAAGGCCGGAGTGGCAACGAAGGCGGCAAGCGCCGCGAAAACGAAACGGGACATGGATTTACCTTTGGCATGGGCGTGTGCGCGCCCCAAAACGGGATCGGGTTCAGAAAAACGCGATCAGGCCAGAGGTGGTGCGCGCAAACCGCGCGCGGGGTCCAGCACAGCGCGGATGGCGCGGCTTTCACGGGGGGCAACAATCGCGGCCACAAAGGCCAGATCGGCACGCCGCACCGAAGGCATGGTAGGCGGAAGATCAGCGCTGCCAGTCAGATGGCAAACAGGGCAATCGTCATCCGGTATGCCGTCGCCATCCAGATCGGCGCAGATGTCGGCCAATCCGCCCATCTGCGCGATGACTTCAAGCTGGGCATCTTGCGCAGTGGGCATACGATGACCGAAGCCCGTCGCGACAAGCGCGAGGGTCAGCAGGGCCACCAAGGCCAACAGCGTGATCCGCATCCGGTGCATCATGGGACAAGGCTTGTCGCATTGCGGGGTGAAAATCAAGCCACCATCCTGTCGCATCCTGTGCCGCACACCACCTTGGGTGGGCTATGCTGGCTGCGGGAATCACGCAGGGGGTAGCAGGATGCAGCGATTACAGGGCAAGCGCGCCTTGGTGACAGCGGCAGGGCAAGGGATCGGGCGCGCTTCGGCGCTGCGCATGGCGGCAGAGGGGGCCGAGGTCATCGCAACCGATGTGAACCCGGCGCTTCTGGCAGCTTTGCAAGGGGTTACCAGCCGACCGTTGGATGTGCGCGACCCAGAGGCGATCACCGCGCTGATGGCCGAAATCGGCCCCGTGGATGTGCTGTTCAACTGCGCGGGCATCGTGCATGCGGGCACAGTGCTGGAGGCGAGCGAAGCCGAATGGGATCTGGCCTTTGATCTGAACGTGAAGGCGCAATTTCGCATGATTCGCGCCGTGCTGCCGGGGATGCTGGCGCGGGGTGCCGGGTCGATCATCAACATGTCGTCGGTCGCGGGGCCAAAGAAAGGGCCGGTGAACCGGGCCGTCTATTCCGCCTCCAAGGCCGCCGTGGTGGGGCTGACCCGTGCCGTCGCCGCCGATTATGTCACTCAAGGCATCCGCTGCAACGCCATCTGCCCCGGCACGGTGGACAGCCCCAGCCTGCATGAACGCCTGCGCGCCACTGGTGATTACGAGGGCGCGATGAAAGCCTTTGTCGCCCGGCAGGCCATGGGTCGTCTGGGCCAGGCCGAGGAAATTGCCGCGCTGGTCTGTTATCTGGCCGCCGACGAATCCGCCTTCACCACCGGCACTGAACATGTCATCGACGGTGGCTGGACCACCTGAGAAAGCCCGGAAAGGAACCGGCCATGAAACTCGTCCGTTACGGCGCGCGTGGCGCTGAAAAACCGGGGATGCTGGATGCCGAAGGGCACCTCCGCGATCTATCGGCCCATGTGCCGGATATTGCGGGCGCGGTTCTGGCCGATCTGGGCCACTTGCAGGCGCTGGACCCGGAAACCCTGCCGCTGGTCGAGGGCAGCCCGCGTCTGGGGCCCTGTGTGGGCGGGGTCGGCAAGTTCATCTGCATCGGGCTGAATTACTCCGATCACGCCGCCGAAAGCGGAATGGAAGTGCCGCCCGAGCCGGTGATCTTTGCCAAATACACCAGCGCCATCTGCGGGCCGCATGACCCGATCCTGATTCCGCGGGGATCAGAGAAAACCGATTGGGAAGTGGAACTGGCCTTCGTGATCGGCAAGCCCGGCAAATATATCGCAGAGGCCGATGCGCTGAGCCATGTCGCGGGCTATTGCGTGGTCAATGATGTGTCGGAGCGCAGCTTTCAGACTGAACGCTCCGGCCAGTGGTCCAAAGGCAAATCGTCAGACAATTTCGGCCCCACCGGCCCTTGGCTTGTGACGGCGGATGAGGTGCCAGAGCCGAACAACCTGCACATGTGGTTGAAGGTGAATGGTGAAACCATGCAAAGCGGCACCACCGCCACCATGGTCTATCAGGTGCCCTTCCTGATTTCTTACCTGTCGCAATTCTTCACCCTGCATTCCGGCGACATCATCTCCACCGGCACCCCGCCCGGCGTCGGCATGGGTCAAAAGCCGCCGCGCTACCTGAAAGCGGGCGATGTGGTGGAACTGGGGATCGAGGGCCTGGGCGCGCAACGGCAAGTCTGTGAAAACGATGCCTGAAGAATGGGGGCGCTGCCCCCAAACCCCCGGGATATTTGGGTCAGGTTGAACGAGGCTGTGTTTCAACCTGATCTAAGTATCCTCAGGGGGTGAATGGGCCGCAAGGCCCAGAGGGGGCGCGAGCGCCCCCTGCTTGTCAGTCCGCTTCGGAATGACCGGCCTCGACCAAAAGCCAATCTCGCAGCGCGATCAGGGCCGGATGGTCAGCGCGATCTTCAGGCCAGCACAGGTGATAGGCCCCTTGGCTGCGCAAGGGCAATGGCAAGGCGGGGACCAGCAGGCCGCGTGTCAGCTCATCCTGAAACAAAAATTCCGGCAGCAGCGCGATACCCAGCCCGGCCATGGCGGCAGCGGCGAGGCTGTCGAATTGATCGAACAGCTGGCCATACACCTGCTCCGCATCGGCGCTGTGATGGCGCAGCCAGACCTCCCAGGCGTCGGGGCGCGAGGTCAGGTGCAGAAGCGGGGCCCTCCGCAGGTCAGGGGCAGAGGCAAAAGTATATTGCGCGGACAGGAACGGGGCGGAGACCGGAAGCACGGTTTCGCCCATCAAGCGCAGGGCACCCGCGCCGGGCCAATCGGCCTTGCCGAAATACAAAGCGGCATCAATGCCTGACCCTTTGAAATCGAAAGCCTCTGCGCGAGTCACAAGGTTGATTTGCACAGCCGGCCATGCGGCGAGAAACAACGGCAAGCGCGGCAGCAGCCAGCGCGCGGCCAAGGCAGGTGGGGCAGCAAGGGTGAGCGTGCCGCCCATCGGATTGGCCCGCAATGTGAGCGAGGCGGCCGAGATCTTGGCCAGCGCCTCGCGCACCTCGCGGGCATAGGCGGCCCCTCCGGCCGTCAGGCGGATCGTCTGCTTTTCGCGGTGAAACAGCGCCACGCCGACCTGCTCCTCCAACGCGCGGATCTGGCGCGACACCGCACTTTGGGTCAGCGACAGTTCCTCTGCCGCGCGGGTCACAGATCCGGTGCGCGCCGCTGCCTCGAAGGCAGAGAGCAAAGGCAGCGAGGGTAGAAAGCGCCGGGGTGCGCGCATGTCATTCCCATTCAGAATGAAGTCTTGCAGAAATCTGGATAGCGCGCGCCCTCGGTGCAGGCAAGAAAAGCCTGATGCTTGCAGAAAGGTCGCGCCATGTTTTCCGATCCGCACTCGCATGGGCTTTGGGCGATCACCGCGCCGCCTGCCCCGGAAACTTCGCCCTTGTCGGGCACAGTCGAAGCCGATGTCGCCGTGATTGGTGCGGGCTATACGGGCCTTTCGGCTGCGCTGCATCTGGCTGAGCGGGGCTTGCGGGTGCATGTCCTGGAAGCGGCAGAAATCGGTTTTGGCGGTGCCGGGCGCAATGTGGGCCTGGTGAATGCGGGCATGTGGGTGATGCCCGAGGCGCTTTGTGCGGGCTTGGGCGATCATTTCGGCAATCGGCTGATTGATCTGCTGGGCGACGGGCCGCGCCAGGTTTTTGACCTGATCGCGCGGCATGGCATTGCCTGCGAGGCCGAGCAGCAAGGCACCCTGCATCTGGCGGTGGGGGCCAAGGGACTGGCCGAGGTGCAGGAACGTGCCCGGCAATGGCAAAAGCGCGGGGCCCCGGTCGAGGTGCTGAGCGCCGGGGCCACCGCGACGCGCGTGGGCACGACGGCCTATGCCGGTGCCCTTCTGGACCGGCGAGCGGGCACCATTCAGCCGCTGGCCTATGCGCGCGGGCTGGCACGAGCGGCGATTTCGGCAGGGGCTACGATCCATACGCGCAGCCCTGCCACGGGCCTTGCGCGTGAGGGGGCCACATGGCGCGTCAGCACGGCGCAAGGCGCGGTGCGAGCCAAATGGGTGGTGATGGGCACCGATGCCTATACCGCCGGCCCACTGTTCCCCGCCATCCGCACGCAACAGGTCTTCTTGCCCTATTTCAACTTTGCCACCGCGCCGCTGCCCGCCGATCTGCTGGCGCGCCTCACCCCGGATCGGGAGGGCTGCTGGGACACGCGCGAGGTGCTGACCTCGTTCCGGCGCGATGCGGCGGGGCGGCTGGTTTTTGGCTCGGTCGGGGCTTTGCGCCTTGGCGGCGCGGCGGTGCATCGGGCCTGGGCCTTGCGCGCCATGGCGCGACTGTGGCCCGAGTTGAAGGGCGTGCGGATCGAGGCCGCCTGGTATGGCCAGATTGGCATGACCTCAGACAATCTGCCGCGCTTTCATCGGCTGGCAGAGAATATCATCGCCACTTGCGGCTATAATGGCCGGGGTATCGGGCCTGGGCCTTGCGCGCCATGGCGCGACTGTGGCCCGAGTTGAAGGGCGT
>CALKAA010000357.1 GCA_937983495.1 uncultured Gemmobacter sp.
TGGTCAGTGACTGGAGTTCAGACGTGTCCTCTTCCGATCTGCGGCTGCATCGGGCGCTGGCAGCCGGTGGGGTGCTGGCACGCGATCATTTCCCGCTGCTCTGCGGCCCCGGCACGCCCTTTCCGGCGGCGCGCATCGTTACCGCCACCGGCAGCCCCCCCCTGGCCCCGCAACTTGGGCCGGAACTGCTGTGCCTACCTCTGCATGGCCGCATGGGCCTGCCCGACGTGGCGCGCATCACCGAAATCATCCGCCAAACCCTGAAGGACTGCGCATGAAAGCCACCAGCGACTTCACCGAGATCACCGTCTTCGGGGCGCGCGGGCACAGCCTGATGATCCTGCGCGGGCTGGAGGAATATTGGCAGGGCCGGGTGCGCATCCGGGCGCTGATCGACGATCTGGAAAACGGGTTCACGCATCCCGGCCTTGGGGTGCCGGTGATCTCGTCCGATCAGCGGGCGCAGGCCTTTGCCGATCTGCCGGTGCTGCTCAGCGTCACCCATCCGGGCCTGCGCCAACGCGTCGCCGCGCGGCTGGAGGCCGAAGGCGCGACCCTTGCCACCGCCATCTGCCCCGACCGGATCAATCTGGACCCAAGCGCGCGCTTTGGCCCCGGCGCGGTGTCGATGCCTTGGACCCGGATCGGACCGGATGTCGAGGTCGGGGCCTGCGCCATTCTGCTGGCCTCGATCATCGCGCATGATGTGGAGATCGGGGCCTTCTCCACCCTTGCCGGCGATGCGCTGGTGTCGGGCCATGTGCGGATCGGGGCGGGCGTGAACATCGCACCGCGCGCCGTGATCGCCAATGGCAATCGCAAGCATTGGCTGACCATCGGCGACGGGGCCGAAATCGGGGTGGGCGCGGCGGTGCTGAGCGATGTGGAGCCAGGGGCCCGGCTGATCGGCAATCCGGCGCTGCCGATCCGCGACTGGGTCAGGCTGCGCCGTCTGGCGCGCGGGTCAAACGGGTAAGCAAGGCTTCCACATAGGTCTCGAAATCGGTGGCGCGACGCACCAGCCGCCGCAAATGCCGCCGCTTGGCCGGGCTGCCTGCGGTGGCCAGATGCCGCGCGGTGGCCACAAATCCCGGCAGATCGCCGGGCGGCACGAAATGGCCCATGCCCTCGGTCAGTCCGATCAGGCCAATATCGGCGGCATAGCCCACAAAGGGCGTGCCCATCGCGGCGGCATGAATCACCGTGGTCGGCCCCGGATCTTGCCGCGAGGTCAGCAAATAGGCATCCGCCGCGCGATACCAGGCCAGACTGTCGGTAACAAAGCCCGGCAGCTTCAGCCGCAGCCCGGCGGCGCGGGCCTGATCCGCCAAGGCTTGCGCCCATGGGTCCAGCGCCCCCAGCCAGACGAAACGGGCCTTGGGCATCTGGCGTTGCAATTCGGTCGCGGCCTCCAGAAACAGATCAAACCCCTTGCGATGATCAGCATGGCCCGCGCTGATGAACACCGGCGCACGGCGCGGGCGTGCCTTGCGCCTGAGCGCGCGAAAGGCGGCCAAGGGCGTGACGGGCAGCACGACACCGGGCAGGATTTGCCCTACAGGCTCGGGCAGATCGGCCAATGTCGGCACCATGCGCGGCATGGATACCACCAACCCGGCCCCGGCCTGCTGTGCCGCGTTCAGATCGGGGATCAGCCCTTGGGCGCGCAGATAGTCGGTCATTTCATGGATCAGCACCAGCACGCGCAGCCCCGCGCCGCTCAGCGCCGGGGCAAACCGGGCCGCCGCCCCGGTATTGATCAATGCCGGGGTGTCTGTGGGCAGCGCGCGGGCAAGGCCACCCGGCTCCCACCCCTCGGCCGCCAGAAACACCTGCCCCAGGCCTTGAAAACGGGGCAGCAGCGGCCCGCCCCGATCCAGCAGAAAGACCGGTTGCCAGCCTCGGCCCTGCAAGGCCTGCGCCAGATCCAGCGTCAGCAGCGGCACCCCGGCTTGCTGCGCGTCATGCGCCACCAGCAGAAAAGACCGCGCAGGGGGCAGCTTTGCAAGGGCGGCCCGCATCGCCCGCGCTGAGGCCTCCGCGCTACGGGGCTCTGGCCGCGGCAGATACCCACGCGCTCGGCCCTCACAAATGTAATGTCGGAACGGATGGCCCGTTCCCAGCGGCAAATAGGTCTGGCGATAGAAGCCGGCGTCGAAAACTGCCGAGGGGCTTCGCGCCTCGGCATCGCCATGGCGGATGAAATGCAGCGCCGCCTGCGGCCCCAGCCCCGCCAGATCAGGGTAGGCCTTCCGGTAGAACTCCGGGTCGATCATGGGATGCGGCGCGCGGGGGGCTGTCCTGTCGATCCGCGCCAGAAAATCCTCCACCGCCGTTCGCGCGGTCTCCGCCCAGTCGGGATGCTGCGCCTTGTACCAGCGCGTGTCGAAATAAGGCGAAGGGTCAAGCCCCAGCCGGTCGCCCACCGACCTAAAATGCGCCAGCGCCTGTTGCGCGATGACGGACCGGGCTGCAAGCGGCTGCCCCAGTTGCCGCAGATAATGCGCGGCCTCGAACAGGCCCTGCAAACTGTCGGCCCGGGGCGGACCTGACCGATCTGGCGTCACTGACACGGCGAAATCCGGCGAATTGCGAAACGACCCTCTTTTACCATACCCGGCCAATCCTGTCAGCCTCAGGTCAACCCGTCGGCGCTTCACCGGAGCTGCGTGAGCCTCTGTACACCGCAGACGCTGAACGACAGGACCAAGAAAGCCGAAGTCGATCGTAGCAAGCGCCCGGCCGCCTCCAGCCTGCCGACCCGGCGCGGCGGGCGGCGCGCACCATGGTCAATCGGACCATGTGTGAATGGCTCCCGTGTGACAAGGGTTTAAGTGTTTAGTCCCACGGTTTGATGGTGCGATGATCATGGCGTTTCGGCACCATAAACGGTTGAATATCACAAACCGGCGAACAACAGGAAACCCCCCACGGTGTACACCCTAGGCGAAGCCGCAAAAGCAACCGGAAAATCCAAGGCAACGATATCTAAGGCCATAAAAATGGCCGCATTTCTGCGCGCAACGATGAAACAGGCACGTTTCACATTGATCCTTCCGAGCTACACAGGGTTTACCCGCCAACCGCCCTTAGTGAACATGTTGATTTCCACTGAGAAGTGACCCGGGTTTTCCATCGAGATTTGACCCACCTCTGATTATGGATTTCGGTTCAGTTTTGGGTCAAGGGCAGGTTTCACTCCTTCTTTTTTCGGGCTGTTGCGGCTGAACTTGCCTTGAAGCGGAAGCTGTCGTTTCCGGACACCAGGATGTGGCAGCGATGAGTGAGGCGGTCGAGCAAGGCGGTGGTCATCTTGGCGTCGCCAAAGACGGTGGCCCATTCGCTGAAGCTGAGGTTGGTGGTGATCACGACGCTGGTCCGTTCGTAGAGTCTGCTGAGCAGGTGGAACAGCAACGCCCCGCCTGAGGCGCTGAACGGCAGATATCCGAGCTCGTCCAAGATGACGAGGTCGAGCCTGGTCAGGCTTTCAGCAATCTGGCCGGCTTTACCCTTGGCCTTTTCCTGTTCGAGGGCATTGACCAGTTCGATGGTGGAGAAGAAGCGGACCTTGCGGCGATGATGCTCGATCGCCTGGATGCCAAGGGCCGTCGCGACATGGGTCTTGCCGGTGCCTGGGCCACCGATCAGGACGACGTTCTGGGCCCCATCGATGAACTCACCGCGATGCAGGGTCCGAACGGTAGCCTCGTTGATCTCGCTGGCGGCGAAGTCGAAGCCCGAGAGGTCCTTGTAGGCCG
>CALKAA010000358.1 GCA_937983495.1 uncultured Gemmobacter sp.
CCGCCGATCAACCACGATGGCAGCGCCATGGTGCTGACCGCGGGTGCCGCCTCGGGCCTGCTGCGCAGCGCCGATGTGCTGGCCGATGCGACAGAAGCCGCAGGCGGTGGAGCTACCCCGGCGGCGCTGGACGCCACCGAGGGGGCGATGCTGCCGGTCTGGGTCATGCCGCAGGGTGCCCCGGTGCAGTTGCGTGCGAAAATGTGGCTGGATTATCAGAACGATGTGAAGGTCAGCGACGTTCAATTGGCGGCGCGCGAGGGCTATACTTCGGTCGAACATACCAAGCGCTATACCACGCTGGGCATGGCCACCGATCAAGGCAAGCTGAGCAACATCAACGGCCTGGCTGTGTTGGCCGACAGTCTGTCGGCACCCGTGCCGCAAGTGGGCACCACCACCTTCCGCCCGCCCTATACGCCCGTGACCATCGGTGCATTGGCAGGCGAGGCCCGGGGCGAGATCTTCCAGCCGCTGCGTCGCACCCCGATGCATGACTGGCACCTTGCCAATAACGCCTATATGGAGCCTGTCGGGCTCTGGCAGCGCCCCTATTGCTATCCGCGCGCCGGAGAGACCCATGCCCAGGCCGTCCACCGCGAGGTGCTGAACACCCGCAACAATGTGGGGCTGCTGGATGCCTCGACCCTTGGCAAGATCATCGTCAAGGGCCCCGATGCGGGCAAGTTCCTCGACATGCTTTACACCAATGTCATGTCCAATCTGGGTGTGGGCAAATGCCGCTATGGTCTGATGTGCAACGAA
Source organism: uncultured Gemmobacter sp. (assembly GCA_937983495.1). GTDB lineage: Bacteria > Pseudomonadota > Alphaproteobacteria > Rhodobacterales > Rhodobacteraceae > Gemmobacter. Next base: position 766 of record CALKAA010000358.1, read on the forward strand.
CAGGGCTTCCTGTCGGATGACGGCGTGGTGGCGCGGATCGACGAGGAAACCTTCCTGTGCCACACCACCTCGGGCGGGGCGGATCGTATCCATGCCTGGATGGAAGACTGGCTGCAATGCGAATGGTGGGATTGGCAGGTCTATACTGCCAATGTGACCGAGCAATACGCGCAAATCGCGGTGGTCGGCCCGAAGGCCCGGCAGGTGCTGGAACGCTTGGGCGGGATGGATGTCTCGAAAGAGGCGCTGCCCTTCATGCAATGGGCCGACGGCGTGCTGGGGGGCTTCCGCGTGCGGGCCTATCGCATTTCGTTCTCGGGCGAGCTGTCCTATGAAATTGCTGTTCCGGCCAGCGAAGGCCGTGCCTTCTGGGATGCGCTGCTGGCTGCCGGGGCCGAGTTCGGCATGATGCCTTACGGCACCGAAGGGCTGCACGTCCTGCGCGCCGAAAAGGGCTTCATCATGATCGGTGACGAGACCGACGGCACGGTGATCCCGCAAGACCTCAACCTCGGTTGGGCCATTTCCAAGAAGAAGGCCGATTATCTGGGCAAGCGCGGGCAGGAACGGCCCTATCTGGCCAATCCCGACCGCTGGAAGCTGGTGGGGCTTGAGGCTCTGGATGGCAGCGTGATTCCCGATGGCTCCATCGCGCCGGCACCGGGGCTGAACGCCAATGGCCAGCGCAACACGCAAGGTCGCGTCACCTCGACCTATTTCTCGCCCACTCTGGGCAAGGGTATTGCCATGGGTCTGGTGAAAGGCGGTCTGTCGCGCATCGGTGAGGTGATCGAGATGACCAGGCTTGACGGTTCGACCCTGCAAGTGAAGATCGTTGACCCGGTGTTCTACGACAAGGAAGGGGAGAAGCAGAATGTCTAAGGTTGTCAGTGCCTTGAATGGTGCCACCGCAGGCGGCTTCGCCTCGGTCCGCGAGATCGGCCCGTTGGGGATGATCTCGCTCAGGGCCAAGCCCGATGTGGCCGGGCTGGCGGAGGCCATCAATGCCGTCTCCGGCACCAGCCTGCCCGCGCAACGCCGGATCGAAATCTCTGGCGACAAGGCCTGCGCCTGGATGAGCCCGGATGAATATCTGCTGATCGTGCCTTACGAGCAGGTTGCGGACGGGCTCGCGACACTGGCCAAGAAGCTGGCAGGGCAGCACCACCTGGCCGTTGATGTGTCGGATGCCCGTGCGGTGTTCCGGTTGGAGGGCGATGCGGCGGATCAGGCGCTGATGAAACTGGCCCCGGCAGACCTTTCCGCCCTCGAGACCGGAGAGGTGCGCCGCACCCGTCTGGCACAGGTCGCAGGGGCATTCTGGGCAGCAGATGGTGGCTATACGCTGGTCTGCTTCCGCTCGGTCGCGGGCTATGTGATGGGGTTGCTGTCGCATTCGGTGAAATCGGGCAGCGAGTTGTTCTGACGCAGTTTTCGCCCTTCAACTCGCCCATGAATTGCTGCACTCTCCCGGTGGAAACACCATCGGGAGAGTTATTTTGTTTCGTTCCTTTGTTTTGGCGCTTGGGCTTGGTCTGTCCGTTGCCGCGGCAGCTCAGGCCAAGACTCCGGCCTATGAATGTACGCTACCGCAAACCGAGAATGGTGGCGGCTGGATTGCACCGCAGATGATCTTTGTCGTCCAGGAGGACGAGGCCGTTGTCTATGACGGTGTGATCCATGCCAAAAATGGTAAGCCGATCTTGGCCAAAGTGGTCGAGAATAGCGATGCCAAGGTTGCCATTCGCTGGGAAATGGGGATGCGAGACGGATCTGGCAACAGTTTCATCATGCGCTACAAGGCCACGCTGATGCACAATTCCAAACTTGTCATCGTTACCGCCCGCCCGGCAGGTTACGACAACAAGCTGGAAGAACGTGGTCGCTGTGAGTTGGTCGATCTGGACAAGCGCAAGAAATGAGGACACGGATACTCTGCCGTATCGCAGCCTGTCTCCTCGCCGGGGCTGCGCTGCTACCGGCTCCTGTTCTGGCACAGGATGCGCCAGAACCCGGTTATGTATGCGTGATTCAGGGCCGCTCTGTTACCCGCGACTGGATGCCCACCGATATTGTCGTTGTGGCGAATGGCATGAGGGCGCGGGTGATTGATAACGTGCTGAAACGCCTGAAAAGCAAACCTGTCCGGGCTGAAGTCGTCCAGAATATCGACAAGCTTTTGGTGGTCTCCTGGCGCGTGCCGACCCGGGTCGACAACTCCAGCATTGTGCTCACATATCGTGCGGCGATTTTCCGGGATAGTGGGGCTTTGAACCTGGATGTGCGCGGCACATATGCCCGGATCAAGGAAACCGGCCATGGCCATTGTGAACTTGCGGATAAATACCTTGATATCAAATAAAAACACCCGCCGGAGGTCAGTCCGGCGGGCTTTTCCCTGACTGCGGCCTCGGCTTACAGCTTGGCCGCGACGGCTTCCCAGTTCACCAGCTTTTCGAGGAAGTTGGTGAGATAGGCCGGGCGTTTGTCGCGGAAGTCGATATAGTAGGAATGTTCCCACACATCGCAGCCCAGAAGCGCGGTCTGGCCGAAGCAGAGCGGGTTCACGCCATTCTCGGTCTTGGTGACCTTCAGCGCGCCGTCCTTGTCTTTCACCAGCCAGGCCCAGCCCGAGCCGAACTGGCCCGCACCGGCGGCGGCGAAGTCTTCCTTGAACTTGGCGACCGAGCCGAAGCTTTCCACCAGCGCCTTTTCCAGCGCACCGGGGATTTTCTTGTCTTCGCCCGGGCCCATCACCTCCCAGAACAGGTTGTGGTTCCAGTGCTGCGAGGCATTGTTGAAGATGCCGTTCTGCGCCACCGCGCCTGCGGCATAAGTGCCAACGACGATCTCCTCCAGCGACTTGGCCTCCCATTCGGTGCCCGCAATCAGCTTGTTGCCATTGTCGACATAGGCCTTGTGATGCAGGTCGTGGTGGTATTCCAACGTTTCCTTGGACATGCCAAGCGCGGCCAGTGCGTCATGTGCATAGGGCAGGTCGGGCAGGGTGAAGGCCATGATCGTCTCTCCTGTTCGGGGATTTGAGTTGCCCTCAATAAGAGGGCGCGGGCGGGCAAGGTCAAGGGGGCGCGGGGAATTTCCGACAGAAACCCACAGGCGCGGGGCACGATGCAAAAGACCCCGCCTTGGGGGCGGGGCCTGCTGTCAAGTTGATGGGTGTGCCGCTCAGTTCGAGGGCTGGCCGAGGTTCGGTTGCCCGATGGCAGGCGCACCCAGGGAGGGCGCACCCAGAGACGGCGTGCCGGGGCTCGGTGTGCCGGGGGCCTGCGGGGCACCGAGATTGGGCTGACCCAGCCCACCACCAAGACCACCGCCCAACCCGCCCGGTTGACCGAGGCCACCACCCAACCCGCCGCCAAGGCCGGGCATGGCTGGCAAGGTGATCGTCACATTGGAGGTATCCACCGGCTTGCCCTTGTAGTGGGTCACAAGACCCGGGAAGGTGATGACAAGGGCCATCATCAGCAATTGCAGGCCGATGAACATGACCGACCCTTTGTAGATCTGCTCTGTGCGGATCGGGGCAATGGTCTTGCCGGTCAGCTTGTCAACATAGGGCACTTTGGGGGCCACGGATCGCAGATAGAACAGGGCAAAGCCGAAAGGTGGTGTCAGGAACGAGGTTTGCAGGTTCAACGCGATGATGACACCCAGCCACACCATGTCGATGCCCAGAATTTCGGCGGCGGGCACGATCAGCGGCACGATGATGAAGGCCAGCTCGAAGAAGTCGAGGAAGAAGCCGAGCAGGAACAGCACAAGGTTCACGATGATCAGGAACCCGATCACGCCACCGGGGATCGAGGTCAGCAGATGTTCGACCCATTTATGCCCTTCGACCCCGTAAAAGGTCAGCGAAAAGACCCGCGCCCCGATCAGGATGAACATGACAAAGGCCGAAAGCCGCGTGGTGGCGGCCAGCGCCTGCGTCACCACCGCCAGCGACAAACGCTTCTTGGCAAAGGCCAGGGCGAGTGCGCCAACGGCCCCCATGGCACCGCCTTCGGTCGGCGTGGCCAGGCCGATGAAGATCGTGCCCAGAACCAGAAAGATCAGCGCCAGCGGCGGGATCAGCACGATGACCACCTGCTGCGTCAGCCGCGACAGGGTGTTCAGCCCCAGGTAGCGATCCAGAAGCGTATAGCCATAGACAAGCCCGATGCTGACGGTCACGCCAATGATGTCGGCATTGGCACCGAACCGGTCATACAGCAGTTCATGCGCGGCAAAGCCGATGGCGATGATGGCCACCGTGACCGCCAGCAGCGACCAGCCGCCCGAACCCAGAGGCCGTGCCTCGGGCGGCAGGGCGGGCATGGACTGCGGCTTGAGCAGCGACATGACAAAGATATAGGCGATGTAAAGCCCGGTCAGCAGCAGACCGGGCAGCATGGCCCCGGCATACATGTCGCCCACCGTCACCGGTTGCGACCCGCTGCGCAGCTGATCGGCCAGAACGATCAGCACCAGCGAGGGCGGAATGATCTGGGCCAGCGTGCCAGATGCTGCAATGGCCCCTGCCGCAATCGACCGGTCATAGCCATAACGCAGCATGATCGGCAAAGAGATCAGACCCATGGCAATCACCGATGCCGCAACCACCCCCGTCGTGGCCGCCAGCAGCGCACCCACGATGACAACGGCATAGGCCAGCCCGCCCCGGATCGGCCCAAAGACCTGCCCGATCGTATCCAGCAGATCCTCGGCCATGCCCGATCGTTCCAGCACGATGCCCATGAAGGTGAAGAAGGGAATGGCCAGCAAGGTGTCATTCGACATCACGTCGAACAGCCGGCTTGGCATGGTGTTCAGCAGGGGCCAGCTCAGCGTGATGACATCGGAATAGGGCGAAAGCCAGACGCCGATCACAAAGAACATCAGGCCATTGGCGGCCAGCGAAAAGGCAACAGAGTAGCCGATCAGCAGGAAAAACACCAAGGACACAAACATGATAGGTGCCAGGTTGGTGGCGATGAACTCGATCATTCCTGGGTCTCCGTGACAGCCAGGGGCGTCCCATGCGGGGCCGCTCCCTCATGGGGATCGGTGATGTGACCTGCCATGACGGCGATCTTCTTGATGATTTCCGAAAGGCCCTGCAACCACAGCAGCACAAATCCGCCCAGCAGCAGCATCTTGGCCGGCCACAGGATCAGCCCGCCGGAATTGTTCGACATTTCACCCGATACAAAAGACCGGATGGCCCATGGCGTCAGATACCAGATCATCAGGGTGACAAAGGGCATCAGAAAGACCAGATGGCCGAACAGATCAATCCAGTGCTGCACGCGGCGGCTGTGACGGGCATAAAGCACGTCAATGCGCACATGCTCGTTCTGTTTCAGCGTATAGGCCGCGGCCAGCAGAAAGGCCGCGCCAAACAGATACCACTGCATCTCGAGCCATTTGTTCGACGAATCCGACAAGACCTTGCGCACGATCGCATTGATCGCGCTGACCAGCACCGAGGCCAGGATCAGCCAAGCCACCGCCCTGCCGATGATTTCGTTGATGCGGTCGATCCCGGAGGAGACCGCAAGCAGTGATTTCATGAGAAAACCCCCCTTGTGCACAAGTGCGATGGCGGTGCTTTTAGCTGAAACTTGCAAAAAGTGGTAAGTTTTTTTGGCCAGTTTGCCGGATTTCTTTCCCGCCTGCTTTCTTTTTCTCGGATTTTCCGCCAGAAACCAAGGAAAACCTTGGGGAAACCGTCTTCTTTGACGCCAGCCCGCCAAGGCAGGCGGGCGGGTTCTTGAGTTCCCGCGCGGCTGCCCCTAAACCTTGGGCAACGAAGGAAGGAAGCCCTATGCCCGTTTTCCGCGATCTGGCCGCCTCGATCGGCAATACGCCTCTCATCCGCCTGAACAAGGCAAGCGACGCCACGGGCTGCGAGATCCTCGGCAAGGCCGAATTCCTCAATCCGGGCCAGTCGGTCAAAGACCGCGCCGCCCTCTATATCATCAAGGACGCCGTGGCGCGCGGGCTGCTCAAGCCCGGTGGCACCATCGTGGAAGGCACAGCGGGCAATACAGGCATCGGTCTGGCGCTGGTCGGGGCCTCGATGGGGTTCCGCACAGTCATCGTGATTCCTGAAACCCAAAGCCAGGAAAAGAAGGATATGCTGCGCCTTGCCGGGGCGGAGCTGGTGCAGGTGCCTGCCGCCCCCTACAAGAACCCCAACAATTATGTGCGCTATTCCGGCCGTCTGGCGGAAGCTCTGGCCAAGACCGAGCCCAATGGCGCGATCTGGGCCAATCAGTTCGACAATACCGCCAATCGTCAGGCCCATATCGAAACCACCGGCCCCGAGATCTGGGCGCAGACCGGCGGCAAGGTGGATGGCTTTATCTGCGCCGTCGGTTCGGGTGGCACTCTGGCCGGGGTCGGGATGGCCTTGCAGCCCAAGGGCGTGAAGATCGGTCTGGCCGACCCGGAGGGCGCGGCGCTGCACAGCTTCTACACGCAAGGCACGTTCGAGGCCCCCGGCTCGTCGATCACCGAAGGGATCGGGCAGGGGCGCATCACCGCCAACCTTGAAGGCTTCACCCCCGATCACAGCTATCGCATCCCGGATGCCGAGGCGCTCCCCATCGTGTTTGACCTTCTGTCTGAGGAGGGCCTGTGTCTTGGCGGCTCGTCGGGGGTGAATGTGGCGGGGGCCATCCGGCTGGCGCGCGACATGGGGCCGGGCCACACCATTGTCACCATCCTGTGTGACTATGGAACCCGTTATCAGTCCAAGCTGTTCAACCCGGATTTCCTGCGCAGCAAGGGTCTGCCGGTGCCGGCCTGGCTGGATCAGGGCGCGCGCAATATTCCCGAGGTTTACGCGGATGCCTGAAGCCGTGCGGCGTTCCTGTGCCCTGATGCGAGGCTGGCTTGCCAGCCTCGTTCTGGTTTCTGGCCTTGGTGCAGGCTTGCCTGCAACGGCGCAAGACAGCCCCGCGCCACCTGTGTCAGCCGCCCCGGCCAGTTCGGGTTCGGGCCTGACCAAGGCGCAGACCGCGGGCAGCGGCAGCGGCACCAAGACCCTTTCCGCCTCCAGCGAAATTCAGGAGGTCGTGGACTACGCCGCTTGGGAAGCGCTGGCCCAACGCGCCGAGCGGGCCATCGCTGCGGGAAATACCTCCGATAACGGGCTGGAGTTGTTGCGCGGTCAGTTGGTGGACTGGCGCTCGCGGCTGCAAACGGCACAGACCGCCAATGCCGGACGCATCAGCAGCCTGCGCAGCCAGATCGACGCGCTTGGGCCTGCGCCAGCCGAGGGGGCTTCTGAGGCCGACGAGATCGTCGCCCGCCGGGCTGAGCTGAATGAGCAATTGTCCAGGCTGGAGGCTCCGCGCCGTGCCGCCGAAGAGGCCTATCGCCGGGCCACGGGCCTGATTGCCGAGATCGACAGTGCCTTGCGCAACCGCAAGACGGCGCAGTTGTTGCGGCTGTGGCCGACGCCGGCCAATCCGGCCAACTGGGACGATGCGGTGGTGGCCATCGGCAACAGTGTGACGGCGCTTGGCTCCGAGGCGCGGGCCAACTGGAAGACCCAGACCCGCCGGGCGGAATTTCACGAAATGTGGCCAGCCTCGGCCATCATGCTGGCGGTGGCGCTGGTCGCCATTTTGCGCGGGCGGCGCTGGATCGAACGGTTCTCCAACTGGCTCAACAGCACGGCAGAGTCGGCGCGCTGGCGGCGGGTCTGGTCTTTCGTGGCCTCGCTGGGGCAGGTCGCGGTGCCCACGCTGGGTGTATTGCTGATCTCGGTGGCGCTGCTGATCACCGATATGCCCGGCTGGCTGGGGCAACAAGTCCTGCAAGCCCTGCCTTCGGCCGGGTTTGTGGTGTTTCTGTCGCATTGGCTGGCGGGTCGTATCTTCCCGCGTGGCGATTGCGCCTCCGGTCCACTGGCCTTGCCGCCCGAAGTTTGTGCCGAGGCGCGCTTTCTGATCATCGCCATGGGGTTGGTGCGCGGGGCCGATCTGCTGCGCGAGGCCCTGTTCCCGGCGCAGTTGGTTTCCGAAGTGGCGACGCCAGTGCTGGCGCTGCCCTCGATCGGGGTGCTGGCCTTGCTGCTGTGGCGCTTTGGTCATTTGCTGAACCGGCATCTGGGTCAGCAGACCGAGCGTGAGGAGGCGGGCAGCTTCCGTGACACAATGATCCGGCTGGCGGGCAAGCTGCTGATCGTCATTGCCCTTGTCGCTCCGGCGCTGGCGGTGATCGGCTATGTCAATCTGGCACAGGCGCTGATCTTCCCGGCGGCGGCCTCGCTGACACTGATCGGCATCCTGATGGTGCTGGTGCAGTTGATCGGCGACATATGGCGCGCGGTGGTGGGCGAGGATGAGGCCGCTCAGGGCTTGCTGCCGGTGCTGTCGGGCTTTCTGCTCACGCTGGCCTCGCTGCCTTTGTTCGCAATGCTGTGGGGCGCACGGTCCGAGTATCTGGGCGAGCTGTGGAACCGCTTCACCGAAGGCTTCATGCTGGGGGAAACCCGCATCTCGCCGTCCAACTTTGTCTATCTGGCGGTGCTGTTCCTCATCGGCTTCGGGGCCACGCGGCTGTTTCAGGGCGCATTGCGCAGTTCGATCCTGCCCAAGACCAAGCTGGATCAGGGCGGACGCAACGCCATCGTTTCGGGCGCGGGTTATATCGGCATTTTCCTGTCGGTGCTGATCGCGGTCTCTACCGCCGGGATCAACCTGTCTGGCCTTGCCATCGTCGCCTCGGCGCTGTCGGTCGGCATCGGTTTTGGCTTGCAGAACATCGTCCAGAACTTCGTTTCGGGCATCATCCTGCTGATCGAACGCCCGGTGAGCGAGGGGGATTGGATCGAGGTTGGGGGCGTTTCGGGCATCGTGCAGTCGATCTCGGTGCGATCGACCCGTATTCAGACCTTCGACCGGTCTGACATCATCGTGCCAAATGGCGATCTGGTCAGCCAGCGCGTGACCAACTGGACCCGTTTCAGCATGGCCGGGCGTGTGATTGTTACGGTCGGGGTCGATTACAGTTCCGACACACGCAAAGTCGCGCAAGTTCTGCGCGAGATTGCCGAGTCGCATCCGATGGTGCTGCTGGAACCGCCACCGATGGCGGTTTTTGCCGGGCTGGGCGCAGATGCGCTGAATTTCGAGTTGCGCATGATCATTCGCGACGTGAATTTCAGCACTGTCGTGCGCAGCGAGATCAATCACCTCATCCTCGAACGCTTCCGTGCGGAAGGCATCGAACTGCCGTTTTCGCAGCGCGATATATGGCTCAAGAACCCCGAAGCGGTTGCCGAAGCTCTGGCCTCCCTCACTTCTGCCATGCGGGGCCGGGGCATGGAGGGGCTGGTGCAGACATCGACTGGGACACAGAAGCCGGCATCACAGGAAACCGTCGATGATGCGCTGGATACCGAGACCGAAAGATGACCGAGACGCCCACCCGCCTGTTGTTTCGCGAAGATGCCTATCTGCGCGAGGCTCCCGCCCGTGTGATTGGCCATACGCCAGAGGGCGGCATCCTGCTTGATGACACGCTGTTTTACCCGACCGGGGGCGGTCAGCCCGGCGACAGCGGCCGTCTGGATTGGGCGGGCGGGTCGCTTTCTATTGCGACGGCGGTAAAGGCCGGGTCCAATCCGCGCAACAGCGGCCAGATTGCATTGGTCGCCGCCGAGCCGCGCCCGTTGCCGCCTCTTGGTGCGCAGGTGATGCAGCACCTGGATTGGGAGCGGCGCCACCGTCATATGCGGGTGCATACCGCCCTGCATCTGCTGTCGGTGGTGATCCCGCGTCCGGTAACGGGCGGCCAGATCGGGGTGGATCGCGGACGGCTTGACTTTGATCTGCCCGAACCGCCCACCGACCTGGAAGCGCTGACCAACCGGCTTCAGGCGCTGATCGACCGTGATCTGGAAGTGACCGAGGACTGGATCTCCGACGCCGATCTGGCCGCCAATCCGGGCCTTGTGAAAACCATGTCCGTTGCGCCGCCGATGGGGGCAGGGCGGGTGCGGCTGGTGCGGATCGGGCAGGGGACGGGTCAGATCGACCTGCAACCCTGTGGCGGCACGCATGTGGCCCGCACTGCCGAGATTGGCGCGGTTGAGATCGGAAAAATCGAGAACAAGGGCAAACAGAACCGCCGTGTCACGCTGACACTGGTGGCGTGATCACAAACCGTCGGGAATGCGCGCGAGTGCCCGCTGCACCAGCGGCGGGGCATAGCTCAGATCATGCACCGTGTCCTGCCGAACGATACTGCGCCACAGCGCCGGGTCATGCGGCAGACGCTCCAGCACCGCGGCGGTCATCCGGTTCATCCCGTCAATCCGCCGCCGCACCAGCAGCGAGAAGCCGGGATAGAAGCGCATGTTGCCCTCCAGCCCGAATTCGAAAAATGTGATGTTGGACTGGTTCTGCCGATCCTGACAATAGATGGAGATGCCGTCGATATGCTGGCGCACCAGCCCATGATAGGCGAGGCGCGGAAAGCGGCGGGCATTGGGGTTTTCCTGCTGCGCCAGCAGATTTTCCTCGAACCCCTTGAACAGCGTCACCTCGCCATGGCTGCGGATCAGCGCCAGATTGGTGACGATCTTGCCCTGAAACATGAAGGATTTGCGCCAGAAGCGGTAAATCGCATCGGGCAGCAGCGCCGGATCGACGGGGCGCGATTTTCCAATCAGCAGCTTGTCGCGCATCTCGATCAGAAATCGGTCCGGCAGCGCGCGGCGCAAATCTTCCAGCGGTTCCAGCAGGATGCGGGCATCCACATCGAAATGCGAACAGATTCGCGCGAGGATGTCGGGGCGCGGAAAGGCCTCGCCGGAGAGGTAGCGGTTGAACTGGGTGCGGTTGATTCCGATCTCGCGGCAGATCACGGTGATAGGTTGACCGTTCTCGCAAAGCTCGCGCAGGTTGCGCCCGAAGATCGACCGCAACTCTGTGGGGGAAAGCGCGGGGGCCGCTTTGGCGGGGGCGGTCATGCCTGCATATCCCTTGGCTCACTTGACGCTGTTTAGCGTCATAGTTGACCCAAAATCGCCCGGTTGTCCATGCCCGTGACGCTGAAAACCGCATGCGGTGCCCGGGATGCTGTGCATAAATAATCGTTAAGGGCAAAGCTGACGCCCTTTGACATGAGCGAAAGACGATCCCGAAAAGGGACAGGAGAGGAAGATGCTGGGCGTAGTGATCTGGAGCTGTCAGGAGACAGGCCGTGCCATCGTCTGGTGTGCGGATCATCGCGACCTCGCCCATTATGATGGCGCGCCACGGGGCGGGTTGCGGGTGATCGTTCAGGTCGGCGATCTGGTCGAGGTGTCCCTCATGGCCGACAAGGCGGTGCGGCGTTGCGCGGGCATCAAGATGGTTGAAGCCGGGTATTTCCCTGATATCGCAGAAGAATTGAAAGGACGAACCCGCGCCATTGCGGCGGCCTGACCCGCAGAAAAGCGACCGTTTCCCCCCTTGCGCAGGCCATGGCTTCGGGGTAAACGGCTGCTACGGACAGGTGGCCGAGTGGTCGAAGGCGCACGCCTGGAAAGTGTGTAGGCGGGGAACCGTCTC
>CALKAA010000359.1 GCA_937983495.1 uncultured Gemmobacter sp.
CGAGATTGGTCAGTGACTGGAGTTCAGACGTGTGCTCTTCCGATCTGCGATGAAGCCCGAGGGCAGATGCGCCGTCAGCATCTCAGGCCTTGCCCAGCCGCTGCCCCACGCCCTGCCGGGCCTGCAACGGGCGCCACCAGGCCTCATTGTCCAGATACCACGCCACAGTGCGCGCCAGCCCTTCCTCGACCGTGACCGAGGGCCGCCAGCCCAACTCCTCACGGATGCGCGACGGATCAATGGCATAGCGCGCGTCATGGCCGGGGCGATCGGTCACAAAGGTGATCTGATCGGCATAGCTGCCGGATACCTTGGGGCGCTGCGCATCCAGAATGGCGCAAAGCGTGCGCACCAGCTCAAGGTTCGTGCGCTCATTCTCGCCGCCGATATTGTAGCTGCGGCCCAGCTTGCCCTTCTCCACCACCAACAGCAGCGCATCGGCGTGATCTTCCACAAACAGCCAATCGCGGATGTTCGACCCATCGCCATAGATCGGCAGCGGCTTGCCTGCGAGGGCATTGAGGATGATCACCGGGATCAACTTCTCGGGGAAGTGATAGGGGCCGTAATTGTTGGAACAATTGGTCAGCACCACCGGCAGGCCATAGGTCTCGTGCCAGGCCCGCACCAGATGATCGCTGGCGGCCTTGCTGGCCGAATAGGGGCTGCGCGGATCATATGGGGTGGTTTCGGTGAATTTTACGCTCGGGTCGGCGGGCAGGCTGCCGAACACCTCATCGGTGCTGATATGGTGAAAGCGGAAGCTCTCGGGGCGGCCCGCGCCCTGCCAATAGGCCCGCGCGGCCTCCAGCATGTTGTAAGTGCCGGTGATATTGGTTTCCACAAAATCCCCCGGCCCGTCGATCGACCGATCCACATGACTTTCCGCTGCCAGATGCATGACCGCATCGGGGCGATGGGTGGCAAACACCCGGTCCAGCCCGGCGCGGTCACGAATATCGACCTGCTCAAAGGCATAGGCCGGGCTTTGCGCCACACTGGCCACGTTTTCCAGACAGGCGGCATAGGTCAGGCAATCGACATTGACCACCTGATGCCCGCGCGCCATCGCCAGCCGCACCACCGCCGAGCCGATGAAGCCCGCGCCCCCGGTTACCAGAAGTTTCATGCGGCACCTTCGTAAGCAAACGGGCTGTCAAAATCGGCCAAGGCTTGCGCCACGGCATCCTTGGCGGACAGAACGGGCGTGTCCCCGTTCAGGCCCCAGTCAATCCCCACCGAATCCCAGGCGACCGCGCCATCGCAATCGGGCGCATAGGTATCGGTGCATTTATACTGCACCTCGCAATCGGCCGTCAGGGTGAGGAACCCGTGCAAGAACCCCTTGGGCACCAGCAATTGCTGGCCATTTTCAGCCGAAAGCTCCACTCCCACCCATTGCCCATAGCTGGGCGAGCCTTTGCGGATGTCTACCGCCACATCCAGAATGGCCCCACGGGTGCAACGCACCAGCTTGTCCTGCGCGCGCGGCGGGCGCTGGAAATGCAGGCCCCTCAGCGTGCCCTTCTCGGCGGAAAACGAATGGTTGTCCTGCACAAAGGCCAGATCCAGCCCGGCCTCTGCCATGCGCGCCGCGTTCCAGGTTTCAGAGAACCAGCCGCGCGCATCGCCAAAGCGGGCCGGTGTCAGGATCAGCACGCCGGGCAGGGCGGTAGAGGCAATCATCGACAACAAGCTCCAAAACAATCAGTTTTCGGGCTTCGAGACTAGCTTACCCTGCTTTTCCAAACCAGTGGGCTGGCCGGTTTTTTTGGCCCGCCGAACAGTTTTTGAGCAGAATGCCGGGGCGCAGATGACGTTTCGGGCCAACGCATTCCAGGCTCACGCATTCCGGGCCGGGCGCGCGGTCCTCATCGCCCGCAGGTGCGGTTCAGGTGCAGCTCGGGGGCCGCTCAGGGCCGTGCGCCCAGACTGATCTCGACGGCCCGCGCATAGGGCAGATCGGGCTGAAAGCGGCCATCATGCAGGAACAGGATGGTCTGGGCGATCACTTCCGGGTTCAGCATCATGAAAGTATGGGTCACCGGCAGCACCAGATGATCGGTCATTCCGGCCAGCCTGGTCGATTCCACCGAAACCTTGCCATCATCCGCCCCCTCGATCATCGAGGAATAGACCGGGTTCAACGAGCGGTTCCCGGCAATCACCCCCAGCTCGAACAGCGGTGCGGGCAGGGCCTGCGGCACCGATTGCCCATCCGTGCCCAATTCGCCCCCCGCCGGGCCGTTTACCCAGTCAAAGGCGGCAATCCCGCCCAATGTATCCACAATCTCCGATCCGTGGTTTGGCGGGGCCAGCATCACCGCGCGGCCCATCTGCGGCACCTGATGATCCTGCATCCAGTAGCGCAGCAGGATACCCCCCATCGAATGCGTGACGAAATGCACCTTTTGCGCCCCGCATTGCGCCACCGCCGCGCCCACGCGCGGGGCCAGTTCGGCAATCGGCGCTTGCGTCGAGGGGTAGCCCTCATTCACCACCGTATAGCCCTGTGCCTGCAAGGCGGCCTCCATCGCCACCAGCGAGGCCTCGCTGCGCGCCAGCCCATGCAGCAGCACCACGCAATCGGCCAGCGCGGGGGCAGGGGTCAGCAACAGGGGCAACAGACACCATCTCATGCAACATCAGATGGACAAACCCGGCCCCTTCGGCAAGGGTAATCCCATGAAAATTCCCTGCCCCCGCCTCGCCGCCCGCGCCCTGATCCTGCATGAGGACCGGCTTTTGCTGGTCAATGCCTGGGGCGGCGGCACTTCCGACCTGTGGTGCGCCCCCGGTGGCGGGGTGGAGCGCGGCACCTCACTGCCCGCCAATCTCGCCCGCGAGGTCTTCGAGGAAACCGGCCTCACCGTCGCCGTGGGCGACCCGGCCCTGGTCAATGAATTTCACGATCCGAACGGCAGCTTCCATCAGGTTGACCTCTATTTTCGCTGCACCATCACCGCCGGAGCCCTCAGCCCCGGCTGGCGCGACCCCGAGGGCGTGGTGACCGAGCGGCGGTTCTTCTCGCGCGCGGACCTGTCCGGCATCCGCTTCAAGCCCGACAGCCTGCCCGCCGCCGCATGGGGCGAAGGCATCCTCTATGACCCGCTGGAGCCGATCATCCGATGAGGGTGCAATGAGTCGGGCCTTCATCAAGGAAGACACCGATGATCTGGCCCCCTTGCCCGATCTGCCGGTCTCGCCGCATCCCAACCTTGTCACCCCGCGCGGGCTGGCGGCTTTGCAAGCGCAGCTTCTTGCCGCGCAAACCCGCCTCAGCACCCTGCGCGCCCGGCCGGATCGGCTGGACAAATTGCCCGAAGCCGCCGCCGAGCGCGACATCCGCTATCTGGAAACCCGGTTGCGCTCTGCCATTATTATCGACCCCGCCGGCCATTCCGGTGTCGCGGTCGCCTTCGGCCATCGGGTGACGGTGGCCGATGAGGCCGGGCAGGAGGCCAGTTATGAAATCATCGGCGAGGATGAGGCCGATGCCCAGCTTGGCCGTATCGCCCCACAATCGCCGCTCGCCCGCGCGCTGCTGGGGGCCGAGCCCGGCGATCTGGTGAGGTGGCACCGCCCCTCCGGCGCGGTGGCCTTGGAAATCTTGCGTATCGAGGTGCCCCATGACTGAATTTTCCATCCGCGATCTGGACCCGCAGGCCGACCGCGCCGCCGTGGTGGCCCTGTTCATCGCTGCCAGCGATTACACCACCCTGGAGCGGGGGGCCGCTGATCCCGAGGCGCTGACGGAGGAGTTCTTCACCGATGCGCCCCCCGGCATCGACCCCGCCACCAGCCTGCGTCTGGGCCTGTTTTCGGGCGAACGTCTGATCGGCAAGGTCGATGCCGCCTTCGGCTGGCCCGAACCCCGCGATGCCTATATCGGCCTGATGATCTTCGATCCCGCCGCCCGTGGCGCTGGCCATGGTGCCCGCCTGTTGCGCGAAATCGAGGCCCGCGCCCGTGCGCGTGGGGCTACCCGGCTTCTTATTGCCGCGTTGGAGGCCAACCCCAAGGGCCGCGCCTTCTGGGCGCGCGAGGGCTTCACGCCTGAACAGATCTTCCCTGACCGCGCCTATGGCAACCGCACCCATACCGTGCATCGCATGGTGAAACCGCTCTAGAAACGCCAAAGGCCCCGGCTGTCACCGGGGCCTTCTTTAGGGCCTTGGTCGGGGTGTCTCAGCTCATTCCATCTTGCCGATGGACCAGAACAGCGTCTCGCCCGAGCTGTCATCCACCCCGTCATTATCGGTGACGACAAAGCCCTCGCCGGCGGCGTCGATGGCGAAACCTTCCACCTTGTCCAGCACATAGCCGTTTCCGGCCTTCAGATCGGGCATGAGGTCACGCACCAGGTCCTTCGCCACCACCGGCAGCGGGCCACCCAGTTCGGCCGGTTTCAGATCAGCCAGCGCCACGCGATACAGCTTCTTGGTGGCGGCCTTGTCGGCCACCTGATTGTCACGCTCCAGCACATAGGCCCAATCGCCATGAATGGTGATTTCGGAAAGGCCCATCCAGGCCCCTTCGCCCGGCGCATCCAGCGGGTAATGCACCGCACCCCAGCTTTCCTCTTTCAGGTCATAGGCCACCAGCTTGGCCATGCCCTTCGGGTCGTCCTTCCACTCGCGCTGCACCGCCAGCCACAGCCTGTCGCCCTGCACCGCGATGCCCTCAAAGCCGAAGCGGGTTTCCTGCGCGGCCAGTTCAGCGGGCAGGCCGATGGTCTCGGTGATCGCCCCCTCCGCATCCACACGCAGAATGCCATGCGGCACCATGCGGTCGCTGCGGCCCTCGCTCGCGATCCAGAACCCGCCCTCACCATCGGGGGTGATGCCCTCAATATCCATCAACTGCGCCGGGGCACCGCCGCGCGTCACCCCCATCGCGCCGGTGATCCGGGCCGGTTTTTGCGTCGCATCAATCATATAGATCGTGGGGGCCGCCGACAGGAAGGAATCCGAGGCTGCAAACAGCGCGCCCGGTTTCGCCGGGTCCGCCGCCAGCGCCGACAGCGCGGCCCAGCCCACCAGCGGCTGCGTGCCCGCACTGGTGATCGTCGGGTAAGCCATGGGCGCATCTTGCAATTCGTAAATCATCACATGCGCCGGGGCGAGGCCGTCTTCGCGCAGATCGGCCTCATTGGCGGTCACCAGCAGGTTGCGTTCCGGGATCGCCACCATGCCTTCCGGGCTGATCCCCGAGGGCAGCAGTTGCAGCAGCTTCGGCGCCGCCAGATCGGCCAGATCATACACCGCCACCAGCGAGGCGCGTTCGGCGGCCACGAACAGCAGCTTGCGCCCGCCAAAATCGGCCACCTTCACCGATTCCAGCTCCACGCCCTTCTTGTTGCGCTTGTCGGGGTAATGGCCCAGTGCCGCCATCTCGCGTTCAAGGCTCGCGCCCGCCTCAAACACCACGCTGCCATCGCGGTTCCAGATGGTGAAGCCGCGCGAACCGCCCTTCCAATCGCCCTCATTGGCGGTCACGAAGTGATCGGCGTCGATCCATTCCACCGCGTCCGGCTCGCGCACCACGGCCTCCATCTTGCCGGTGAAATCCAGCACGCCGTCCTTCCTGGTGTCGATCCCCTCCAGATCGACCGCGCCCGCGCTGAACTGCGTGGCCACCTTGCCATCCGCGCCGATCACCACAAGCGCGTTGTTTTCCTGCAAGCTCAGCACGATCTCGCCCGCGTCATTGACCGAGAGGTATTCCGGCTCCGGGTCATCGCCCGCCACATCCACCAGCCCGGTCAGCTCGATCTTTTGCGAGGCCGCGCAATCCACCGCGCCGCCCGTGACCGGCAGTTTCACCACAAACCCGGCGGGGGCCTGCGGCAGATTGCCGTCATTCACCTCCTCGTCGCGCTCGTTCTCGATCGCCACGGCGAGGAAGCTGCCATCCTTGGCGCGCGCCACCGAATCCGGCTGGCCGCCCAGATCACATTCCGCCACCACCTTGCGGCTGGCCAAATCCACCGTCACCAGCTTGCCCGAAGGATTGGCCTTGCTGTCCGAGGTGTTCACCCCGGCAAAGGCCAAGCCGCCAATCACCACCGCTGTCGTCGGCTCACCGCCCATATCCACATTGCCAAGCGGCTTCGGCGCACGCGGATCGGTGATATCCACCAGACCCAGCACACCCAGCGGGCTGTCGGAATAGATCAGCGTCTGGCCATCCTCGGTGGCGGTGATGATCTCGGCGCTGGTCGGGCGCGCCAGATCCTCGCCCGCGGCCATATTCTGCGGTGTGGCAAAAGAGGCGATGCGGTTGAACACCGGTTCAGCCTGCACCGAGGTGGCGGCAGCCAGTGCCAGCGCCGAGGTCAGACAAAGTGGAAAGCGGGTCATGGGGGCGGTCCTTCCTGGGGATTTGCCGCCATATAGCGAGGGCTTTGTAACAGTCCGGCGATCTGCCTGTGACAGGATTTTAACGATTGCCGGAGTTTTGTGACAGCGCGTTAACCTTTGAACGCCCAAGAAAAAGGGGGCGCGTGGCCCCCTTTCCCCAGATCAATGCACCCTGGCCTCGACGGGCTTTTCACGCCCCGAGGGGATGATGCGATCCCCCAGAATCAAGCCATTCGGCCCGGCACTCACCGACACTTCGCTGCCATCCAGAACCTCGCCTGCCAGGATCATTTCTGCCAGAGGGTCTTGCAGATTGCGCTGGATCACCCGTTTCAGCGGCCTTGCGCCAAAGACCGGATCATAGCCCTCATTCGCCAGCCAGGCTTTCGCCTCGCCATCCAGAGCAAGGGTGATCTTGCGCGCTGCCAGCCGTTTTTCCAGCCGTTTCAACTGGATATCGACAATCCCGCCCATATCGCCCCGGTTGAGCCGGTCAAAGATCACCTGCTCGTCCAGCCGGTTCAGGAATTCGGGCCGGAAGTGGCTGCGCACCGCCTCCATCACCTCGGCCCGTGCCGCCGTCACATCCGCGCCATCCGGCAGCTCGCTCAAGGACCGCGCGCCAAGGTTCGAGGTCAGGATGATCAGCGTCTGCTTGAAGTCCACAGTGCGGCCCTGACCATCGGTCAGAATGCCATCATCCAGCACCTGCAACAGCACGTTGAACACATCCGGATGCGCCTTTTCCACCTCGTCGAACAGCACGACCTGATAGGGCCGCCGCCGCACCGCCTCGGTCAGCACACCGCCCTCATCATAGCCCACATAGCCGGGCGGGGCACCGATCAACCGGCTGACCGCGTGTTTCTCCATGAATTCGCTCATGTCGATCCGCACCATGGCCTGTTCGTCATCGAACAGATATTCGGCCAGGGCCTTGGTCAGCTCGGTTTTCCCCACGCCGGTCGGCCCAAGGAACAGGAACGAGCCCAGCGGGCGGTTCTCGTCATTCAAACCCGCCCGCGCCCGGCGCACGGCCCGCGCCACGGCCTCCACCGCCGGGCGTTGGCCCACCAGATCGGAAGAGCGTCGTGTAGGGAAAGAGAGTAGATCTCGG
>CALKAA010000360.1 GCA_937983495.1 uncultured Gemmobacter sp.
TCGCCGAAGCACCCGCTGCGCTGCATGCCCCGAAGGCCCCCGGAATGGATCCCGAAAAGCCGCCCAGACTGCGCTAAGGTTGGGGTATCCAGATACCTATTTTTCAAGTAATTGATTCAGAACAACTTAATTGCCAGCGCAACGCTTGACCCGCGCCGCGCGATAGGGGAAAAGCCCCCATCCGAGATTCAGGGGCATTGCCCCTTTCCAACATCATGGGTCTGACATGAAAACCTTCACCGCTACTCCGGCGGATATCGAGAAGAAGTGGATCCTGATCGACGCCGAAGGCGTCGTTCTGGGCCGCCTCGCCACGATCGTCGCCAACATCCTGCGCGGCAAGAACAAGCCGACCTTCACGCCGCACATGGACATGGGCGACAACGTGATCGTCATCAACGCCGACAAGGTGCAGATGACCGGCAACAAGCGCAACGACAAGCGCTACTACTGGCACACCGGCCACCCGGGCGGCATCAAGTTCCGCACCGCGCGTCAGGTGCTGGAAGGCAACCACCCCGAGCGCGTCGTGGTCAAGGCTGTTGAGCGTATGATCACCCGCAACTCGCTGGGTGCCAAGCAGATGACCAATCTGCGCGTCTATGCCGGCGCCGAGCATCCGCATGAAGCGCAGCAGCCGACCGTCCTCGACGTGAAGGTGCTGAATCCCAAGAACACCCGGAGCGCCTGATCATGGCTGACATCAAATCCCTCGACGATCTGAAATCGGCCGTCTCGGGCGCCGCTGCCCCGGCTGCTGCCGAAGTGGCCGCCCCGCGTGAGCCCAAGCGCGACTCGCTGGGCCGTTCCTATGCCACCGGCAAGCGCAAAGACGCTGTCGCCCGCGTCTGGGTGAAGCCCGGCACCGGCAAAGTTGTGGTCAACGGCAAGGAAATGGCGGTCTATTTCGCCCGTCCCGTGCTGCAAATGATCCTGAAGCAACCCTTCACCATCGCCAATGTCGAAGGCCAGTTCGACGTTTACGCGACTGTGGCGGGTGGTGGTCTTTCGGGCCAGGCTGGTGCTGTGAAGCACGGTATTTCCAAGGCTTTGCAGCTGTATGAACCCAGCCTGCGCGGTGCGCTGAAGGCGGCGGGTTTCCTGACCCGCGACTCGCGCGTGGTGGAACGGAAGAAATACGGCAAGGCCAAGGCCCGTCGGTCGTTCCAGTTCTCGAAGCGCTGATCTTCGGACTGTTCTTGGAAAAGGCCCGCGTTTCGCGGGCCTTTTTCTTTTGCGATCAAGACCTTGCCACAACAAAAAAGGCCGGGCGAAAGCCCGGCCCAGTCAGGGGTACGCCCATTTGATCCGCAGGGCAGGGAATGGGATTCTATCAAGCCTTCCAGAAGGGCTTGGCGGCCTCGACACCGGCGGTGGTGGTATCCAGCCCGATATCCCGCAACATATGGGTATCAAGCTGTTTCAGGGCCTGACGGCTCGTGCGACGAGTCTCCCAGACCAGCACAATTTGTGCCAATCCAACCAGCGCACGGGTGACCGGCGGCAGGGAGAGCGGAAGCGTCGTCATCGGGGCGGCCGTGAGTGCCCGAGCCATGTTGCACCTTTTGTGTTGATACAATGCGGAAATTCGCATATTGATATTGATACAATGCCACGCGAACAGCCGCCAGAGGAACATTGTGACTGATACAACTTGGCATCCCGACCTGTCACAATTCCCTGGGCCCAAATATCTGGCCCTGACCCGCGCCCTGCGCGAGGCGATCCGGGCGGGCGAACTGCCGCCCGGCGCGCAATTGCCGACGGTGCGCGATCTGGCCTGGGATCTGCATGTGACCCCCGGCACAGTGAGCCGCGCCTATCAACTGGCCACGCAAGAGGGCCTGCTGGCCGCCACCGTGGGGCGCGGCACCTTTGTGGCGGCGCGCGAGCCACGCCTTGGCCCGACGCAATCGCTGGCGCTGGAACGCGATCCAATGGCCGACCCGTGGCTGGTGGACCTGCGCTCGCCGCAACTGCCAGAGGTTGGCCAGACCGAGGCCTTTGCCGCGGCCATGGCAAGGGTGGGCAGCACCATCGGGCGGAACTGGGATGATTACCCGAGCCAGCGCGCCGAAGCCCCCTTGCGCGCGGCGGTTGTCGACTGGCTGTCAGACCGGCAATTGGGCCGGGTGACGGCAGATGACATCGCGCTGAGTCATGGCGGGCAAAACGCGCTGCTGCTGATTTTCCTGTGCTGCCTGCGCGGTGACCGCCCGGTGATCCTGACCGAAGACCTGGCCTATCCCGGCATCCGCCACGCCGCGCGTCTGGTGCGCGCCGAGGTCGTGGGCATCGAACTTGACCATGAAGGCATGGTGCCCGACGCGCTGGAGGCCGCCTGCCGCCGCCATGGCGCGCAAATCCTGGTGCTGACGCCCGAAGCGCAGAACCCGACCGCCAGCCGCATGTCGGCCACCCGCCGGGCAGAGATCGCCGCCATCGCCCGCCGCTATGACCTGCAAGTGGTTGAGGATGATTGCTATTCGGTGGCTGAAAGCAGCCTGCCCAGCCTGCGCGCCATCGCCCCGGAACGCACCTGGTATGTCGGTTCGCTGTCCAAATCGCTGTCTTCGGCGCTGCGCTTTGGCTATGTGGTTTGCCCGCAAGGCATGGGCGAGGCAGGGCGGCTGACCGCGCAGCACGGGTTCTTTGCCCTGGCGCGTCCGGTCTCGGACCTGTGCCTTGATCTGCTGCGCTCGGGCGCGGCGCAAGAGATGAAGCGCCGGGTGCAGGCCGAGTTTTCCTCGCGCCTGCATCTGCTGGTGAACGCGCTTGGTGCGTTTCACATCAACTGGCAACCGGGCCTGCCCTTCATCTGGGTGCCGCTGCCGATGGGCTGGCGCGGCTCGACCTTCACCCGCACCGCCGAGGCGGAAGGGGTGCTGGTGCGCCAGGCCGATGAATACGCGCTGATCCATGGCCGCGCGCCCCATGCGCTGCGCATCGCGGTGGCGGGCGCGATGCCGCTGCCGCGCTACCAGACGGCGGTAGAGACCATCGCCACCCTGCTGGCCCGCCCACCGGGCGACATGATGGCGGTCTGAGCCCGGCACATTGCCCGAAAATCGTGCAGATACCGCGCTTGCCCCTGCGGCAATCAAAAAAATGATCAAATTATTTTCCTTGCAAAATCAGGAAACTGTCACCTGACGTTCCGGGTTTTCCCCTGTTTTTGGCGGCTGAAACCGTTTTGGCCTCTTTTCAGACGGCAGCCGCTGTGCCAAAAATTCAGGAAAAATCCGATGAACCTTGCGGGGCCGGACGCCCCGCAAAGGCAGCGACAGGGGACATTATGCAATCAGGCTCCGCAACGGGCCGCCTCAGGAATTCGGAGGCTGCCAATGGTCTGTTGATGGTCTCGCCCACCGCAATCTATGCGATGCTGCTGATGGCGGCACCGATCCTGGCTTCGGTGGTCTATTCCTTCATGGTGGACAGCAAGGTCGGCCTTTCCGCCGGCCTGACTTTTGACAATTACATCAAGGTCTGGACGGGCCAGATTGATCAGGCACTGATGATCCGCTCGCTGACCGTTTCCGCTCTGGTGACGCTGGCGACCGTGGTTCTGGCCTATCCGGTGGCCTATTTCGTCAGCTTCCATGTGCGCCCCGAGCGCAAATCGCTCTGGCTGTTCCTGATCACCATTCCGTTCTGGACCAGCTATCTGATCCGGGTGTTCCTGTGGAAGGTCATCCTGGGCTATAATGGCGTGATCAATTCGGGCCTGATGAGCCTGGGCGTGATCGACGAGCCCTTGACGGTAATCAACTATTCGCTGGGCTCGATGGTGATGACGCTGGCCCATGCCTATGCGGCCTTCGCGATCCTGCCGATTTTCGTGAGCCTCGAAAAGATCGACCGCAGCTTCCTGGAAGCCGGGCAAGACCTGGGCGAGTCGAAATTCATGACCTTCATCCGCGTCACGCTGCCTCTGTCGATGCCGGGGGTGATTGCGGCGGTGCTGATCGTCTTCATCCCGACCATCGGCGATTATGTGACGCCCGAGCTGATTGGCGGCGGCAAACTGCCGATGATTGCCAACCGGATCGAGGCCATCATGCTGAAACAGAACGACAAAGCCCTGGGCTCGGCCATCGCGATGACGGCGATGCTGATCGTGGCGCTGGTGTCGATCATGTTCCTGCTGCTGAACCGGCGCTTCCTGAAGGGGCAAAGCAAATGAGCAAAAGCCCCTCTCTCAAGGTCTATGTGATCGCCTATCTGCTGTTTCTCTATGCGCCGATCGCCCTGCTGCCGCTGTTTGCCTTCAATGACAGCCGGGTGATTGCCTTCCCGCTGGCGGGCTTCACGACCAATTGGTTCGCCGAGATGTGGGCCGATGCCAACCTGTTCACCGCGTTCAGGAATTCGCTGATCATTGCGGTGTCGTCGTCGGTGCTGGCCACCACGCTGGGGATTTTTGCGGCGCGGGCCTCGACCCGCTACAAGTTTCCGGCCAAGGGGGCCACGCTGGGGCTGATCATGCTGCCCATGGTGCTGCCCGAGATGATCCTGGCGATGTCTCTGCTGGTGGTGCTGATCGCCATGGGGGTGCCGCTGTCGATCTTCACCGTCATTCTGGGCCATGTGCTGATCTGCACCCCCTTTGCGGTGGCGATCCTGACCTCGGCCTTTCAGTCGCTGGACCGTTCGCTGGAGGAGGCGGCCTATGATCTGGGCGAGACCTCGGCCTCGACCTTCCGGCTGATCATCCTGCCGCTGGTCATGCCCGGCATCATCTCCTCGCTGCTGATCTGTTTCACCATCAGCCTGGATGAGTTCATCATCGCCAACTTCCTGGGTTCGGGCGATCCGATCCTGTCGGTTTATATCTTCGGGCAGTTCCGCTTCCCGGCCAAGGTGCCCGCCGTCATGGCGCTTGGGTTCATCCTGGTCTGCGTGTCGATCTGCCTGCTCACCATCGCTGAATATTTCCGCCGTCGCGGCATCGCGAAAACCGGCGGCAAGGATACCGGAGGCTTCCTGTGACCGCTGCTGACAAACCCAATATGATCGAGTTCCGGGACGTTCACAAATATTACGGCGAGTATCACGCGCTGCGCGGGATCAATGCCACGATCCGGGCGGGCGAGTTTTTCTCGCTGCTCGGGCCCTCGGGCTGCGGCAAGACGACGCTTTTGCGCACCATTGCGGGGTTCGAGGATATTTCCTCGGGTGCGGTGATGATCGACGGCAAGTCGATGGCCGATGTGCCGGCCAATGTGCGGCCCACCAATATGGTGTTCCAAAGCTATGCGATCTTCCCGCATCTGACGGTGGAGGAAAACGTGGGTTTCGGCCTGCGCCGCGATCCGCGCAGCAAGGAGGAGAAAGCCAAGGCCGTGGCCGAGGCGCTGGAGATGGTCGGCCTCAAGGGCTATGGCAAGCGCGCGGCACACGCGCTGTCGGGCGGCCAACGCCAGCGGGTCGCGCTGGCCCGCGCGCTGATCCTGAAGCCCAAGGTGCTGCTGCTGGACGAAC
>CALKAA010000361.1 GCA_937983495.1 uncultured Gemmobacter sp.
CCGTCGCCCTGCCGGAGCCTCCTCTCTGATGGAACCGCCCATGACGCCCCCTGACGCAAGCCCCCTCCCCCATGCCACGCCGACCGCGCGGATCGCACATTACCCGGTCACGTTCTTTGCCATCGGCATGGGAATGATGGGCCTGACCCTGGCCCTGCGCGCGGCCGAACATGCCTTCGGGGTGGCCCGGCTGGCCTCAGCCTGGGGGCTTGGCCTGTCCGTCCTGCTGCTCTGCGCGGTGGCCATCGGCTATGCCGCCAAGGCGATGACCCACCCCGCCGAGGTGAAGGCCGAGTGGAACCATCCGGTCCGCATCGCCTTCTTTCCGGCGATCTCGATCTCGCTCTTGCTGCTCTCTGCGGCCTTGCTGGAGCCTGCGCCACAGGTGGCACATGGGGTCTGGCTTGGGGGCACCCTGCTGCAAGGCGTGCTGGCCCTGTCGGTGATCAGTTCCTGGATCGGGCATCGCGCCTTTCAGCCGGGGCACCTGACGCCCGCATGGTTCATCCCCGCAGTGGGCAATGTCATCGTGCCGCTGGCGGGGGCGCGGCTTGGCTACACGGAAATCTCGTGGCTGTTCTTTTCCGGCGGGCTGGTCTTCTGGATCGTCCTGCTGACCCTCGTGGTCAACCGGCTGATGTTCCACGACCCCCTGCCGGGCAAGATGGTGCCGACGCTGATGATCCTCGTGGCCCCGCCGGCGGTCGGCTTCACCGCCTGGCTGCGGCTGAACGGCGAGGCCGGCCCCTTTGGCCATTTCCTGCTCTCCGCCGCTTACGTCTTTGCCCTGATCGTCGCCACGCAAGCTGGGCGTTTCCGCGCCATTCCCTTCGCCTTGTCCTGGTGGGCGCTGTCCTTTCCGCTGGCCGCCTTGGCCATCGCCAGCTTCGGCTATGCCGAAGCCGCTGGCTCTGCCGCGCATCGGCTGATCGGGGCGGGCCTGCTTGTGCTTCTGCTGGCGATCGTTGCGGGGCTGCTCCTGCGCACCGCCCGGGCCATCCGATCGGGTGAAATCTGCACCCCTGAATAGCGCCAATCCTCCCGAACCCGGCCCGGAAAGGTTTCACGGGTGCCGAAAAGGTTCTATGCGCGCGCATATTATCATCATACATTCATATGTAACCATGCGTTTGACGCAGATCAAAAACCGCACCGCAAAGCTGTGGCACAGATACCGGATATATTGAGGGGAGGAACTCATGAGCCTGAACAACCTTGCGACATCGCGCCGTGCCTTTCTGGGGCTGGGCGCGGCAGGTCTGGCGGCGGCCAGCCTTGGCGCGCCTTCAGCAGCCGCGCCCATCGCGACCAAGGCCCGGATCGTCATCATTGGTGCGGGTGCCGCAGGCACGGCGCTAGTCAACCGTCTGGTGCAGCGGCTGGAGGGCGCGCAGATCACCATCGTCGATGCCCGCGCCGAGCATCTTTACCAACCGGGGCTCAGCCTGGTGGCCGCCGGGCTGAAGCCCGCCTCCTACACCGTGTCACAAACAACCGACTGGCTGCCCGCCGGCATCACCCTGATTGCCGAACATGCCGCAGCCATTGATCCCGTCGCAAAGTCGGTGGCCACCACCGGCGGGCAAAACCTGCCCTATGATTTTCTGATCGTTGCCCCCGGCCTTGTGCTGGATCATGACGCCATTCCGGGCTTTTCGCTCGATATGGTGGGGCAGAACGGCATCGGTGCCCTTTATGCCGGCCCGGCCTATGCCGCAAAAACCTGGGAAGCCGCGCAGAGCTTCACAGAACAAGGCGGCATCGGCCTGTTCACCCGCCCCGCGACCGAGATGAAATGTGCAGGCGCCCCGCTCAAGCACACCTTCCTCATCGAGGACATTGCCAGCCGGGGGGGCGCGAAGGGCAAATACGAAATCCATTATGCCGCGCCGCAAGCCGCGCTGTTCTCGGTGCCCATCGTGGCCGAGAAAGTGCGGATGCTGTTTGGCGAACGTGGCATCAGCACGCATATGCAGCACAAACTTCTGTCCATCGACCCCGGCCAGAAGCGTGCGACCTTTGAAAAGACCGAAGTGGATGCAACCACCAAGGCCGAAACCAAATCGACGGTGGAGATGCCTTATGACTATCTCCATGTCATTCCGCCCCAACGTGCGCCCGAGGTCATCCGCCAGTCGGGCCTCTCATGGGCCGACAAATGGACGGATCAGGGCTGGGTCGAGGTTGACCAGAAAACCCTGCGTCATCTGCGCTATCCCGACATCTTCGCCCTGGGCGATGTGGCGGGCGTGCCCAAGGGCAAGACGGCAGCCAGTGTGAAATGGATGGTGCCAGTGGTCGAGGATCACCTGATTGCCGCCATTCAGGGCCGCGAGGGCAGCGCAACCTATGACGGCTACACCTCCTGCCCGCTCATCACCCGTGTGGGGCGCGCCATGCTGGTGGAGTTCGATTACAACAACAACCTCGTCCCCAGCTTCCCCGGCATGATCGCCCCGCTGGAGGAATTGTGGATCAGCTGGCTGATGAAGGAAGTGGCGCTGAAAGCCACCTATAACGCAATGCTGCGCGGCAAGGCCTGAGGAGGACACGCCATGAAAGAACTCACCTTCGAAACCCTGATTGCCGTTTTCGAAGAGATCTTCGGTCGCGGCCTGTTCTGGATCATGGTCCTGGCGGCGCTGGTCGTCACCGGGGCCTATCTCTACGTCCTGATCCGCGACCGCAGCATGTCGATGCGCAAGTTCCTGTGGGCGCAGGTTTCAATGCCCTTCGGGGCGATTGCCGCCGTGGTGTTCGTGCAGGCCATGACCAACTCGCATTTCCGCGATATCGGCGGGCCGATTGATGTGATCGTGCTGCTGGGCGTGGCGGCCATGGGTGCGATCGGGGCGGCGATCCTCGTCTACACGGCCCAGTCGCTGTTCCGCAGCAAGGCGGCCTGACCTTTTCCCGGTTCTGCCGGCCGGCATCCGCGCTTCGCCGAAGGGGGAGACCTCTTCGGCGAAGTGCCGAATCGTCGCCTCCCCCAGCTGCGCGGCAGGCTTTCGGCCAGCCGGATCGGGAGGGCTTGCGGAACGCCGTGACACCGCAGCCGAATAATCGCCCATCATCGCGCCCAAAAACGAAAACAAACGAACAAAATATTTGACAAGCGCGCATGACTCGCGCTTTGTGGTCGCAGAGCGAGGGGAGACGCTGCCGTGACCACCACCCAGACACAGCCTGTGGACCTGTTCGTCATCGGTGGCGGCATCAATGGATGCGGTATTGCGCGCGATGCGGCGGGGCGCGGGCTTTCGGTGACGCTGGCCGAAAAGGGCGACCTTGCGCAGGCCACCTCCTCCGCCTCGACCAAGCTGTTTCATGGCGGGTTGCGCTATCTTGAATTCTTTGAATTCCGTCTGGTCCGCGAGGCGCTGGAAGAACGCGAGACCCTGCTGAAAGCCATGCCGCACATCAGTTGGCCCATGCGTTTCGTGCTGCCGGTCTACCCGGACATGCGCTTTGAAAGCACCACGCCCACCTCGCGCCTGCTCACCTTCTTCATGCCCTGGATGAAGGGGCGCCGCCCCTCCTGGCTGATCCGTCTGGGGTTGTTTCTCTATGACAACCTCGGCGGGCGCGAGATCCTGCCGGGCACCAGCAGCCTTGACCTGAGCCGCGAGATTTACGGCAAGCCCTTGAAATCAAAGTTCAAGAAGGCTTTTGAATATTCCGATTGCTGGGTGCAGGATTCCCGCCTCGTGGTGCTGAACGCCCGCGATGCGCAGGCGCGCGGCGCCACCATCCTGACCCGCACCGAGGTGATCCGCGCCCACCGCGAGGGCGATTTGTGGCAGGTCACCACCCGCGCCGACGGGTTGGAAACCACCCACAGCGCCCGCGCGCTGGTCAATGCCGGCGGGCCTTGGGTCGACCGCATCCTCGATGGCCAGATCGGCCTCAGCCACAAGCACGGCATCCGTCTGGTGCGCGGCAGCCATATCGTCGTGCCCAAGCTCTACGACCACGACCGCTGCTATTTCTTCCAGGGCGAGGATGGCCGCATCATCTTTGCCATTCCCTATGAGCAAGACTTTACCCTGATTGGCACCACCGATCAGGATCATGACGGCCCGCCCGAAACCGCCCGCTGCTCCGAGGCCGAGGCCGATTACCTGCGCATGTTCGCATCGAACTATTTCGCGCAGCCCATCGAAAAATCCCAGATCGTCTGGACCTATTCCGGCGTGCGCCCGCTCTATAATGACGGGGCCAGCTCCGCCACCGCCGCCACCCGCGACTATGTGCTGGCCGTCGATGCCGATGGCCCGCCGCTGTTGAATGTGTTCGGCGGCAAGATCACCACCTACCGCCGTCTGGCCGAAAGCGCGTTGTCAAAACTTTCGCCATTCTTCAATGGCTTGAAAGGCGCATGGACAGCAGGCGTGCCGCTGGCGGGGGCAGGCTTCGATCCGCGCGACACCAGCGCCGAGATCGCACGCCTCGCCACAGACTACCCCTTCCTTGGGGACGCATGGGCAGAGCGCCTGTTCCGGCATTACGGGATGGAGTCGCGCGCGATTCTGCGCGATGCTGCGCGCGTCGAAGATCTGGGGCGGCGCTTCGGCCCCATGCTCACCCAGGCCGAGGTCGATTGGCTGATGGACAAGGAATGGGCCCGCTGCGCGGAGGACGTGGCGTGGCGCAGAACCAAGCTGGGGCTGCGCCTCAGCGCCGAGGAGATGGCCGCGCTCGACGCCTATATGGCGCAGCGCCCCTGAGGATTGCCGCCCCTGCGCGGGCGAAAGTGACCGTCGCGCAGGCACGGTAAGGGAGGACGTATGACACTGGAACTCAAGGGCGTTTCCAGATCGGTCGAGGGCAGCATTCACCTGCACCCCACGGATCTGACGCTGAACAAAGGCACGATGAATGTGCTGCTCGGGCCGACGCTGGCGGGCAAGACCTCGCTGATGCGGGTGATGGCGGGGCTGGATCAGCCCACGACGGGCCGGGTGTTCTGGGATGGTCAGGATGTCACCGGCATGCGCGTGCAGGACCGTCGCGTGGCCATGGTTTACCAGCAATTCATCAATTACCCGGCGATGACGGTCTATGACAACATCGCCTCGCCCCTGCGCATTCAGGGCGTGGCCGCGCCCGAGATCGACGCCCGCGTGCGCGAAACCGCCGCCATGATGAAACTGGACGCGATGCTCACCCGCAAACCGCTGGAGCTTTCGGGCGGCCAGCAACAGCGCTGCGCGCTTGCGCGGGCGCTGGTCAAAGGCGCGGGGCTGGTGCTGCTGGATGAGCCGCTTGCCAACCTCGATTACAAGCTGCGCGAGGAATTGCGCGTGGAAATCCCCCGGATTTTCGAGGCCTCGGGCGCGATCTTCGTCTATGCCACCACCGAACCCGAGGAAGCCTTGCTCTTGGGCGGCAACACGGCAACCCTCTGGCAAGGCCGCGTCACCCAATTCGGCCCCACGGCGGAGGTCTATCGCCGCCCCGCCGACATGACCACCGCGCGCGTCTTCTCTGACCCGCCGATGAACTTCACCAGCCTCACCAAACAGGGCCACCGCCTGTCCTTTGGCGCAGGCGTCAACGCGCCTGCCGAGGGCGCGCTGGCTGCCCTGCCCGATGGCCGCTATCTGGCCGGGTTCCGCCCAAACCATCTGGAGCTCGCGGGCCATTCGGGGTCTGCGCTGCATTTCCCCTGCACCCTGCGCGGCACCGAAATCACCGGGGCGGAGACCTTCCTGCACCTGACCCATGGGTCAGAGCAATGGGTGGGCCTGATCCATGGCGTGCATTCCCTGCCCGCAGGCAGCGCGGTGACCTGCGCGCTCGATCCGCGCTTTGCCTATATCTTCACCGAGGACGGGCAGCTTGCCGCCCCCGCCTCCTATGCCTTCGCGGCCTGAGGGGGGAACATGGCACAGATCACGCTGAAAAACCTCGCGCATAGCTACAAGCCCAATGCCAGCGCCGAATCGGACTTCGCGCTGAAGGAAATGGATCACGTCTGGCAGGATGGCGGCGCCTATGCGCTGCTCGGCTCCTCGGGCTGCGGGAAATCCACGCTTCTGAACATCATCTCCGGCCTTCTGCGCCCCAGCCATGGCCGCGTGCTGTTTGGCGACCGCGACGTGACCGATGCCGCCACGGCGGAGCGTAACATCGCCCAGGTGTTCCAGTTTCCGGTCGTCTATGACACCATGACCGTGGGCGACAACCTCGCCTTCCCGCTGCGCAATCGCGGCATGGACCCTGCCTATATCGCCACCCGCGTGCAGCAGATCGCCCAGATGATCGGGATGGAAGACATCCTGAAGCGCAAGGCGCGCGGCCTGACCGCCGATGCCAAACAGAAGATCAGCCTGGGCCGCGGCATGGTGCGCGAGGATGTGAACGCCATCCTGTTCGATGAGCCGCTCACCGTCATCGACCCGCATATGAAGTTCGAGCTGCGCACGCAGTTGAAGGCCCTGCACCGCGCCTTCGGCCATACCATGATCTACGTCACCCATGACCAGACCGAGGCGCTGACCTTCGCCGACAAGGTGGTGGTGATGTATGATGGCCGCGTGGTGCAGATGGGCACGCCCGAAGAACTGTTCGACCGCCCCGCCCATACCTTTGTCGGCTATTTCATCGGCTCGCCGGGGATGAACTTCTTCGACGCGACCGTGCAGGGCAACCGCGCCACCGTGCAGGGCGTGGAGCTGCCCCTGGGTGCCAGCTACGCGCCCCCCAAGGGCCGCGTGCAAATCGGCATCCGCCCCGAATTTTGCGTGCTGGCGCGCGAGGGCGGCCTGCCCTTCACCCTCACCCGCGTCGAGGATGTGGGCCGCCACCGCATCCTGCGCGGCACCGTCGCGGGGCAGCAGGTCAACGTCACCCTGCCCGAAGGCGTGCCGGTCGAGGCGGATGCGAACCGGCTGCTCTTCGCCCCCGAAAAGATCAATGTCTATGCCGATGACTGGCGCGTGCAGGGAGAGGCCTGATGGACAAGACCCAGAACAACAAGGCTTGGTTCCTTGTGCTGCCGGTGCTGGTGCTGGTCGCCTTCTCGGCGGTGCTGCCCC
This sequence comes from uncultured Gemmobacter sp., assembly GCA_937983495.1. Taxonomy (GTDB): domain Bacteria; phylum Pseudomonadota; class Alphaproteobacteria; order Rhodobacterales; family Rhodobacteraceae; genus Gemmobacter. Next base: position 7,041 of record CALKAA010000361.1, read on the forward strand.
TGATGACCGTCGTGAACTATTCGGTGCAAGACACCTTCGGCAATAACGAGTTTTTCTGGGCGGGCCTCGACTGGTTCGACGAGATGCTGCATTCCGACCGCATGTGGGATGCGCTTGGCAAACAGGCGCTGTTCTCGGCCATCATTCTGGCCATCGAGGTGCCGCTGGGCATTTTCGTGGCGCTGAACATGCCCAAACGCGGCTTCTGGGCCTCGTTCTGTCTGGTGGTCATGGCGCTGCCCTTGCTGATCCCCTTCAACGTGGTCGGCACCATCTGGCAGATCTTTGGCCGCGTGGACATTGGCCTTCTGGGCCATACGCTCGCCGCGCTTGGCATTGATTACAACTACACCTCCGACGCGCTCGATGCCTGGGCCACGCTGATCGTGATGGATGTCTGGCACTGGACCTCGCTTGTGGCCCTTCTCGCCTATGCGGGCCTGCAATCCATCCCCGAGGCCTATTATCAGGCTGCCAAGATCGACCAGGCCAGCCGCTGGGCCGTGTTCCGCTATATCGAACTGCCCAAGATGCAGGGCGTGCTGCTCATCGCCGTCCTCCTGCGCTTCATGGACAGTTTCATGATCTATACCGAGCCCTTCGTCGTCACCGGCGGCGGCCCCGGCAATGCCACCACCTTCCTGTCGATCGACCTGGTGAAAATGGCGATCGGTCAGTTCGACCTCGGCCCCGCTGCTGCCTTCTCGCTGATGTATTTCCTCGTGATCCTGTTGATTTCATGGGTGTTCTACACCGTGATGACCAATCTCGACAAAGCGGAGGGCAAATGATGCGCATTCCCGGACGTGCTTTCGTGATGGCAGCCTATCTGATCTTCCTCATGGTCCCGATCTACTGGCTTTTGAACATGAGCCTGAAGACCAATACCGAGATCACCGGCACCTTCACCCTCTGGCCCGAGAACCTGACCTTCGCCAATTACCGCACGATCCTCACGGACCCGAGCTGGTATATGGGCTATGTGAACTCGCTGATCTATGTGGTGATGAACACCGTCATCTCGATCACCGTGGCGCTGCCTGCGGCCTATGCCTTCTCGCGCTACCGCTTCATGGGCGACAAGCACCTGTTCTTCTGGCTGCTGACGAACCGCATGGCACCGCCTGCCGTGTTTGCCCTGCCCTTCTTCCAGCTTTATTCCAGCGTGGGCCTGTTCGATACCCATATCGCCGTCGCCTTGGCGCATTGCCTGTTCAACGTGCCGCTGGCGGTGTGGATTCTCGAAGGCTTCATGCGCGGCGTGCCCAAGGAAATCGACGAGACCGCCTATATCGACGGCTATTCCTTCCCGGCCTTCTTCGGCAAGATCTTCCTGCCGCTGATCGCCTCGGGCGTCGGTGTCGCCGCCTTCTTCTGCTTCATGTTCTCCTGGGTCGAGCTGCTCTTGTCCCGCACGCTCACTTCGGTGAACGCCAAACCCATCGCCGCCACCATGACCCGCACCGTTTCGGCCTCGGGCATGGATTGGGGCGTGCTGGCCGCCGCCGGGATTCTCACCATCATTCCCGGCGCGCTGGTGATCTATTTCGTCCGCAACTACATCGCCAAGGGCTTTGCCCTGGGCCGCGTGTAAGGAGAACCGCTCATGGCATGGATGGCCTGGACCCTTCCGACCGCCGCCTTCTTCGGCACCATCGCGCTTCTTCTGGTGATCTTCACCGTGCTGGCGATCAAATATCCCGAAACGCCGCGCCTTGGGCTGTTGCGCTTCGAGACGACCCGAGGTGATCGGCTGTTCATCACCCTGCTGGGGTCAGGTTTCATCAACCTGATCTGGCTCGCCACCATGGGTGCGCCCCTTTGGGGGGCACTCGCGCTGTGCCTTGTCTATGCCGTCGCGGTGTTCCGCTGGGTCTGAGACAAGGCCACCAAACCCTCAAGCAGTCCAATTCTCAGGGAGGAGAACCAATGAAACTGCATCTCACCACGGCCATGGCGCTTGCGCTGATGGTCACTGGCCCCGCCTTCGCGGGCATTGACGAAGGCAAGGCCTTCCTCGATGCCGAAATCGGTGATCTGTCCTCGCTCTCGCGCGCCGATCAGGAAGCCGAACTGCAATGGTTCGTCGATGCCGCCAAGCCCTTCGCGGGGATGGAAATCAAGGTCGTGTCGGAAACCATCGCGACCCATGAATACGAATCCAAGGTGCTGGCCCCGGCCTTCACCGCCCTCACCGGCATCAAGGTCACCCATGACCTGATCGGCGAAGGCGATGTGGTCGAGAAACTGCAAACCCAGATGCAGTCGGGCGAGAACATCTATGACGCCTATGTGAACGACAGCGATCTGATCGGCACCCATTGGCGCTACAAACAAGCCCGCAACCTGACCGACTGGATGGCAGGCGATGGCAAGGCCGTCACCAACCCGAACCTCGATCTGGCCGATTTCGTCGGGCTGAAATTCACCACCGGCCCCGATGGCAAGGTGTATCAACTGCCGACCCAGCAATTCGCCAACCTCTACTGGTTCCGTCAGGACTGGTTCTCGGACGAGAAAACCAAGGCCGATTTCAAGGCGAAATACGGCTATGACCTCGGCGTGCCGGTCAACTGGTCGGCCTATGAAGACATCGCGGAATTCTTCACCGGCCGCGACATGAGCTATATGGGCGGGCCTGCCAAGGTCTATGGCCATATGGATTACGGCAAGAAAGACCCCAGCCTTGGCTGGCGCTTCACCGATGCCTGGCTCTCGATGGCCGGGGCTGGCGACAAGGGCGAACCCAACGGCCTTCCGGTCGATGAATGGGGCATCCGCGTCAACGAGAACTCGCAGCCCGTCGGCTCCTGCGTCACCCGCGGCGGCGACACCAACGGCCCGGCCGCCGTCTATTCGATCACCAAATATATCGACTGGCTGACCAAATACGCGCCCCCCGCCGCCGCGGGCATGGTGTTCTCCGAGGCAGGCCCGGTGCCCGCCCAAGGCGAGGTCGCCCAGCAGATGTTCTGGTACACCGCCTTCACCGCCGACATGGTC
>CALKAA010000362.1 GCA_937983495.1 uncultured Gemmobacter sp.
GCAGAAGGTCGCAATGGCCCGAAATGGCTGTCAGCAGGTTGTTGAAATCATGCGCGATTCCTCCTGCCAATTGCCCGATTGCCTGCATTTTCTGGCTTTGGACAAATTGAGCCTCAAGGGTTTTCAAGGCTGTCGCGTCATTGAGTACCGCCAGCACGACGCCCCTGCCCTGCTCCACGATGCGCCGCAAGGTGATCTGGTAAAAGATGTCCGAATCCGATTTGCGCAGTCGCAGGACTTCTGATCCGGCAGGGATGCGCTCAGCCGCGATGTCCGCGAGCCAATCGGATACGGCGCGTCCCAAACCTTCGAAGAGATCATGAAAAGGCGGTGCATCGCCCGGTTCAAGACCCAGAACTTCTCTGGCTGCCTTGTTGGCAACACGGAACGATGCGTCAGAAGCGAACTTCATCAAGGCGACGGGCACATGTTCGAAATCTGCCAAGGCATGCTCGTCCAGATTTGCGCGCGGGACAGGCAGCAGATAGATTTCGCGGCGCTCGCCCGGCCCTTCAACCTCGGCCAGAATTGCGCGCACCGGGCCGTTGATCGCCGCGACCTCGACTTCCTCTCCTGATCGCAATTGCTGTTCGACGAAAACGCGGTCAAGCCGCTTGGGACGTTCGCCAATCAGGCGACGCATCGCCTCATTCGAGAACAGGATCACACCGGCCTTGTTTGCCACCAGCATGGGCAGGCTGAGGGTTTCGGCACCACGACCACCACCACGATCATGAAACTCCTCCAGTCGCCACAGAAAACGGGCGGAGGCGATTCGATGTGTGGTCAGGCGAATATGGCCGCGGCGTGTTACGACATCCTCACGCGCAAACCCATAAATCATGGCGCGGCTTTGCAGTCGGTACAACACAGAGGCGGGGCTGGCGAATTGATCCTGCAGGGCGGAAATGAGGCTGGCACCATCCCGCTTGCCGAAACGGTCCCGTGCTGCGGCATTCTGGAAACCGATCATTCCGGCCCCGTCGGTCGAGAAACAGGGCGCGCAGTCATGCCCCATCAAGCGGAGCAAGCCAGCCTCAAGCCTGCGGCGGCGAAACCGGCCGATCAGCACGATGCCACGAACAACCAGAACCAGCATGCAGAGCGTAATGCCGATATAGCCTGCCATCCGCCGCACATCCGGCTCCTGCGCCACCACCACAGCGATGGCACAGATGACGGCTGCCACAAGGAGCAGCCAGATATGACTGCTGATCGTTGCGGCCGCGGAAGCCAAGGCATCGAACCAGGAGCCCTCTTCGGTCTCCAGCGCTTCGCCTGCTTGTTCCGACACGGGTTTGCCCGCCATTGACTGCCTCCGGGAATCATCCAGGTCATTCGGCACGCAAAAGGTTAACTCGCCCTTAACTTCACCATGAGCCGGAGCGGAAAACTATTCAACCTTTAGATGACTTTCGGAGTAGGGCCACAAAGAAGCCATCCCCGCCATCCAGCGGTGTCAGGCTGCGTTGGAAGTCGCAGGACCAATTCGGGTTTTCTGAAGTAAAATCAGCAATCTGCGCGCCGTTCTCAATGTTGAGCATGGAGCATGTCGCATAGCCGATCCAACCGCCTGGACGTACCAGAGCCGCCGCCTCACGCAGGATTTTGGCCTGAATGTCCACAAGCGATCTCAGCCGATCCGCTGTCAGAAGCCATTTACCTTCCGGTGCCCGGCGCCAACTGCCCGAGCCCGAGCACGGCACATCGGTCAGGACCAGATCGAAGGGGGCCTTTGGGGCTTCGGTCACTGTCACCTTGGCTCCGGCGCGTTTCGCGCGCGCTGGCAAGTCGCGCATCCGGGCCGGAGCGGCATCATGAGCAAATAACGCAAGGCGGGCGCGACCGGCCATGGCCAGTGTTTTACCGCCACCGCCGGCGCAAAAATCCAGCACCCGCATGCCATCGGCCAGGGGCAAGGCGTCGATCACTGCCTGCGAGGCCGCGTCCTGCAACTCGACCAGGCCTTCGGTGTAAGCGCGGCTGGATGCGACCTTCCGCGCCCCTGCGGTCACTTCCAATGCGGTCGGCGACAAAGGGTGTGGCCTGGCTTCGATCGCATCCTCTGCCAAGGCGGCCAGAGCTTGCCCCAGCGTCGCCCGGCGCAGGTTGACGCGCAGAAAAACCGGTGCGCGGTGGCGCATTGCCTCCGTGATGGCGGCAAAGTTGGTGCCGAGATCCGCTTGAAGCTGCTTGCCAAGCCAGTCGGGAATGTCGGCAATCTCAAGGCCTTGCGGGGCACGGCCTATATCTTCGGGGCCCAGGGGGGGCGGAGCATGGCCTTCGCCCGTGAACAGCGTCTCCGGGGCGGCACCACTGGCCCGCAAGGCCCCCAGCACCAGCCCGCGTCCGGTCTCGCCCCCGCCAAGCGCGGCAAAGCTGCGCCGACAGCGCAAGGCGTCAAACACCAGATCACGGATGGCATTTCGGTCGCCCGAGCCCGCGAAGCGCGAGGCACGGGCCCAATTGACCAAAGCCTGCTCGGCTGGCGCACCGGCCAGTATCCGGTCCAGGATCTGAATGGCGGCAGAGAGACGGGCGGCGGGCGTCATGCGCCCGCCTCACAGGGGCCAAGCATCAGCCGATCCGGTAATTCGGGCTTTCGCGGGTGATTTGAACATCATGGACATGCGATTCCTTGAGGCCCGCACCCGTGATGCGCACGAAATGGCAATTGGCGCGCATCTCGGCCACCGTGCGGTTGCCGGTATAGCCCATGGCGGCGCGCAAGCCCCCGACCATCTGGTGAACCACCGTGGCAACCGGCCCCTTGTAGGGAACCTGACCCTCAATACCCTCCGGCACCAGTTTGTCGCTGGCGGCGTCCTTCTGGAAATAGCGGTCGGCGCTGCCGCGCGCCATTGCCCCCAAAGACCCCATGCCGCGATAGGATTTGTAGCTGCGGCCGTTCCACAGGATCACTTCACCGGGGGATTCGTCGGTGCCCGCAATGGCCGAACCGACCATCGCACAAGAAGCGCCGCCTGCAATCGCCTTGGCAAAATCGCCCGAGAACTTGATACCACCGTCTGCAATGACCGGAATATCGCCCGCAGCACCGGCGGAATCCATGATGGCGGTCAACTGCGGCACCCCTACACCTGCCACAATGCGCGTGGTGCAGATCGAGCCGGGGCCAATGCCGACCTTTACCGCATCGGCCCCGGCACCGATCAGCGCGCGGGTGGCCTCCGCAGTTGCGACATTGCCCGCGATGACCTGCACGGTATTCGAGAGTTTCTTGATGCGTTCAACCGCCTTGGCCACGCCTTCGCTATGACCATGGGCCGTGTCGATCACCACCAGATCCACACCCGCCTCGATCAGCGCCTGACTGCGCTCGAACCCGGCATCACCCACGGTCGAGGCCGCAGCGACGCGCAGCCGCCCCATCTCATCCTTGCAGGCATGCGGGTTCAGCACCGATTTCTCGGTGTCTTTCAGGGTCAGCAACCCGGTCAGCTTGCCTGTCCCATCGGTTACCAGCAGCTTTTCGATCCGGCGCGCCTTCATCAGGCTGATGGCGGCGTCACGGTCCACCGGCTCGCGCAGAATGGCCAGATTGTCCGAAGTCATCATGACCGAGACCGGCGTCCTGTCATCGGTGGCAAAACGCATGTCGCGGTTGGTCACGATCCCCACCACGCGGCCATCGCCATCAACAACCGGAAAGCCGGTCACATTGTAGCGCTCTTGCAACTCGCGCGCATCGGCCATGGTCTGATCGGCGCGCAGCGTGATCGGGGCGTAAACCACACCGCTTTCAAAGCGCTTCACCCGCCGCACTTCGCGCGCCTGCGCCTCGATGTCGAGATTGCGATGAATCACGCCAATCCCGCCCGCCTGTGCCATTGCAATCGCCATCCGCCCCTCGGTCACCGTATCCATCGCGCTGGACAACAGCGGAATGTTCATGCGGATCGCTTTGGTCACAAAAGTCGAAGTATCCGCATCCGAGGGCAGCACATTGCTGGCTGCCGGAACAAGCAGAACATCGTCAAAGGTGAGAGCCTCGCGAATCTCCATGGGAGCCTCCTGAACGGGTCATGGGAAGGGATCGTTTGGCGGTTCCCCTTTTCACGCGCAGCGCCGCAGTGCAAGCGGAAAAGCCGCCTTGCTTCAACCTGATCCAAATATCCCACGGGGGTGCGGGGGTGTGAAACCCCCGCTGCGACGGTTCAGCCAAACAGCCGCCCGTGTTCCTGGATGGCAAAGCGGTCGGTCATGCCTGCCACATAATCGGCCACGATCCGGGCGAGCTGCGTTTCATCCTGCGCGGCGTCAATATCGGCACGCCATTCCTCAGGCAGCAGCTCTGGGCGTTGCAGGAACAGCGGGAACAGATCATCCAGCATGGCTGTGACGCGCGCCCGCATCTCCACCACCGAAGGCGCGCGATACATGCGGTGGAACAGGAAGCTGCGCACAGCTTTCAGCTCCTGATACAGCGGCTTGGAGAACCGGATAATGGTCGTGCCCATATGACGAATTTCATCCACCGACTTCGGCTGCGCGGCTTCAAGACGATTTTGCGCCACATGGATCACATCCTCCACCATGCGACCAAAAACCCGGCGCAGCGCCTCGTGGCGGCGGCGCATCTTGTCGAGGCCGGGATAGAGGCGGTCCACGTCTTCAAAGGCCGGTGCCGTGACGGGCAGTTCCATCAGATCGGCTTCGGTGAACAGGCCCGAGCGCAAACCATCATGCAGGTCGTGATGGCTATAGGCCACGTCATCGGCGATGGCTGCCACCTGCGCTTCGGCGCTGGCATGGGTGTGCAACTCCAGATCCCATTGGGCGTTCACCTCGGCCAGCGCATAGGGCAAGGGCCCTGCATGTTTCTCATCGGCATTGGGGCCGACCACGGGGCCATTATGTTTGGCGATTCCCTCAAGGCTTTCCCAGGTCAGGTTCAGCCCGTCGAACCCGGCATAATGCCGCTCCAGCCGGGTGACGATGCGCAGCGCCTGCGCATTATGGTCAAACCCGCCATAGGGCTGCATCAGCCGCGCCAGCGCATCCTCGCCGGTATGGCCAAATGGCGTATGGCCCAGATCATGCGCCAAAGCGATACATTCGGCCAGATCGGTGTTCAGCCCCAGCACGCCCGAAATGGTGCGCGCCACTTGCGCCACCTCGATCGAATGGGTCAGGCGGGTGCGGTAGTAATCGCCTTCATGTTCGATAAAGACTTGGGTCTTATGCTTCAGACGGCGGAAGGCCGAGGAATGGATGATGCGGTCACGGTCACGCTGAAAGGGCGAACGGAAGGTCGACATCGTTTCGGGCAAGCGCCGCCCGCGCGAAGCATCGGGCAGGCAGGCGAAGGGGGCAAAGCTCTGTGTCATCGGTTCTTGTTTCATGCCTTTGCCTTCTCTATATGTGGAAAACCCCATGAAGGCTAAGGAAAATCCGGCGATGGACCTGAAACTGCCCGAGGATGCCCACCTGCCCCGCGTCACGCCGCGTGCTTTTGCCCGGTTGGCCGAGATTGCCGAAATGACGGGCGAGGCCAAGGCCCTGCGCGTGGCTGTCGATGGCGGCGGCTGTTCAGGATTTCAGTATGATATCCGGTTGGACGATCCGGCAGGTGACGATCTTGTTCTGGAGGAAAACGGGCAGAAGGTGCTGGTAGACCCGGTGTCGCTGCCGTTCCTGGCCGATGCGGTGATCGACTATACCGAAGAGCTGATCGGTGCGCGCTTTGTCATTCAAAACCCCAATGCCACGGCAAGCTGTGGCTGCGGCACCTCGTTTTCGCTCTGAGACAGGATCATTCGGCTGGCACGGGCTGGGCTTCGGGCGCAGGGGCCGGGCGCTGCGCCTGAACCAGCCAGATGCCAGAGGCAACGATCAGCCCTGCCCCCATCCAGACATGGGCAGCCGTGCTTTCGCCAAAGACCACATGGCCGACAACAACCATCCAGACGAATTGCACATTTGCGATCTGCATGGCCACATAGGCTGGCAGCAACCGCACGATGGTCACCATCAGCCAGCGCGTCAATAACAGGAAGCAGGTGTACACCACCAGCAACCCAAGATCGCCAGCAGAGATCGGCTGCCAGACGAAGGGCAAGGCCAAAAGTCCCAGCAGGGCACAGGCCAGTTGGGCATAGAACACCTGCGCAAAGGCATGGGTATGGCTGCGGCAAATGCCGCGCGACAATACGATGGAGGCCGCACCGGCCAGACTGGCCCCAAAGCCATAGAGATGGCCCGACTGGATGCTGTGGACCCCTTCGGGAAACAGGATCAGCATGCCCATCATGCCACAGGCCAAAGCCACCCAGACCCGCGCGCCAATCTTTTCCCGCAGGATCACTGCGGACAGTACCGCCCCCATGATCGGCATGATTGCCATGAAGGGAAAGAGTTCGGCAAAGGGCAGATCCCGCAAGGCCAGGAAAAAGCCCAAAGTCGAAATCGCGCCCAGACAGGAACGCAGGGCGACCCGCCCCGGTGTTCCCGTCCCGAGGATCATACGGCTCTGCCCGGCTGCGGACAGGCTCAGCCCGATGCCCACCGCCAGCAGGCCCGACAGCGCCATCAGTTGCGGCGCGGCATGGCTGGCGACCAGATCCTTGGCGCTGGCATCCGCCGTCACGCCGACAAGCGTATTCAGAAGGGTGAGAGCCGCGCCTGTCAGCGCGGCCTTGCGCACTCCGGTCATGGCGACCGCCGCCGTCAAGCCAGCACCTTTAGCGGCCCTGGCCCGAGAGGCTGGCTCAGCCGGGCAAAAGCCTGAATGAACCGCTCGAAACCGGGCGAGCCTTCTGCCCCGGCATCTGCCGCGGCGAGAGCTTGCGGGGATACATGCTGGGCGCAGGACGCGCGGAAGGCAGGCCAGCCCCCAAGACGGTGGAAGCCCGGTGCCAACAGGGCCTGGCTGAACTCTCTCAGAGGGGAGATAACAGGTCTTGGCACATGAAAACTCATTGGACCGGAGGTTGCGGGCACACCAAACACGAACTCCCCCATAGTGCCCAACAACCACTGATTGACAAGATAATTGTGATAGCCATCCGAGGAATCTTCACAAGGCCGCCCGTCAACGCGCAAACTTGCCGCGTCATGGCGCAGATGTTGCAGCCAGAGCGGCGGCAATGGTGCCCCGCAAAAGCGCAACGCCAGGCAGACCTCGGCCAGCAAATCGCCATTCTGATCGAGATGGGCGAGGCTGCCCAGGGTGACGAGACTGTCCAGCGCCGCCTGTGGCAGTTGCAACGACTGCCGCCCATAATGCGACAGATAAAACACGACATGCAGCAGATCATAGGCCGCGCGCGGGTTTGGCAAGGCAAAGGTCTCTGGCCGCGACACAAAGCGCATCAGCCGGGCATCCAGTCCATCCGGGGCCCAAGTGACGCCATTTCGAGCCAGCAGATAGCGCACCTCTGCCCGTTGCAGATCGTTCACCTCACTCTCTGGCCAGCCTTCGCTCAAAATCCATTCGGCGAGACGCGGCCCCAGATCGCCGGGGTAACCGAGATCCTCCAGCGCAGTCACCACGCCAAGGATCATGCGGTAATATTGCGGATAAAGCGCAATCTGGGTGGCTGCTCCTTCCTGAAAAGGCTGGTAGATTGCCAGAGCCAGATCGGGCAGCTTGCGCCCGAGAGCGGACAGAATGCCCAGAAGTTCGGCATTCTCCTTCAGCCAGAAAGCATCACCCGGACGACGGCGATGATGGGCAAAGGCTGTCAGCAAGGGGGCCAGACCCGCTGGCGACAGGCCACGCCTTTCCGAGGCCACAGACCCGGAGGCGCGGCTGGCAAAATGGACGACGTTTGACATGAAGCGTTCCGGTTCGCGGAATTCCGGTATGGACCCCGCGCCCCTCCTCCCCGGCAGTTCGCCGGAGAGGCGGAGCGGTTGTCCTGTTCAGGCTCAGTTCGAGCAGGGCATCAGCGCCACACCGGCACCGGAGGTCATATCGCCGGTCTCGATGTTGGAGCAGGGCATCAGGTCAGCGGCCACGCCCGTTTCGATGTTGGAGCAGGGCATCATCGCGGTGGCCGCGCCCAGGATCATCTCGCTGCCCTCGATGTTGGAGCAGGGCATCAGATCGGCCCCGAGCCCCGCCGACATGTCGGCAACGGTGGCAGCAACGGTCTCGACGGTGAGTTTCAGGGCAGCGCTCATGATTGGTTCTCCATGGTTGAGCTGGTTTGCCCTCACACGGTTGCGCTCAAAACGTGATTAATCAAATGATTTTACATCCACAGGTTGCAAGGTGCATTGTCCACATATCGCGTATCAGCTAAGGCACGGCGCTTGTTAACCTAAACGCGTATTTCGGCCATTATCCACAATCAAGGGGCGCAAGACTTGTCCACATCCGGCATCACGATCATTGATTCGCAAGTCTTAACAAAGCGTTAATTTTCTGGCCTGGCGCTTTGGCTCCGGCCCCTTGTCATGACCCGGTTCGCGGGCGATAGAGGTGCAAGGGCGGCGCGGGGCGGCCCGAAAGGACCGGGCCATGAAACTTGCGACCTTCAATATCAATGGCATCAAAGCCCGGATCGAGGCCTTGCCGCGGTGGCTGGAAGCTGCGCGCCCCGATGTCGTAACGCTGCAAGAGATCAAATCGGTCGATGAGGCCTTTCCCCGCAGCCTGTTCGAGGATCTGGGCTGGCAGGTCGAGACGCATGGGCAGAAAGGCTTCAACGGGGTGGCGATTCTGTCTCGGCTGCCACTGGAGGACGTGACGCGGGGCTTGCCGGGCGACGCGACCGACGAGCAAGCCCGTTGGATCGAAGCGACGGTCATCGGAGCGCGCCGCGCGGTGCGGCTGTGCGGCCTTTACCTGCCAAATGGCAACCCGGTCGAACTTGACGCTGAAGGCCGGCCGCTGCGGACGGGTAAATACGGCTATAAACTGGACTGGATGGCCCGAATGGAGGCCCGCGCCCGCGCGTTGCTCACATTGGAGGAGCCGGTGGTCATGGCAGGAGATTACAATATCATCCCGCAGGACGAGGATGCCGCCCGTCCGGAGGCGTGGCGCGGTGATGCCCTCGCCCTGCCCGAAAGCCGTGCCGCTTTTCGCCGGATGCTGAATCTCGGCTACACCGAGGCCTTCCGCGCGCGGGTGCATGGGCCGGGCCACTATTCCTTCTGGGATTATCAGGCGGGGGCATGGGAAAAGAACAATGGCATCCGCATTGACCATCTGCTTTTGAGCCCGCAAGCGGCAGACCTGCTGCGCGATGTGAAGATCGACAAGTCTGCAAGGGCTGAGGAAAAGCCCTCGGATCATGTACCGGTCTGGATCGAACTCGACGCGTGAGGCCGGGCGACGATTTTTCGACGAAAAATCGAATCAGCGCGTCACGTCCAGACCATGCACCCACTGGAAGCGTTGCAGTGCAAGGCCGGGTGCAATCAGGCCTGCCGTCCGCAACGCCAGATGCCCGATCCCACGTTTGAAGCCCGACAGATGATAGGCGCGGGCATTGGCATTTGCGGCTGCCACGATCCGGGTGCAGCGCGGTGCCCGGGCGGCTTGATACGCGTCCAGCGCGGCTTGCCCCGGCCCGAACCGATCCAGTGTTTCGGCCAGCACCCAGGCATCTTCCAGCGCCATATTGGCCCCCTGTGCCAGAAAAGGCAGCGTTGGATGGGCCGCATCGCCCAGTATGGCTGCCATGCCCTGTGGCAGCACCCTGCCCCAGCTTTGCGCCACCGGGTGACGAAACAGGCCCCAAAGCCAGACCTGCTCCACCTGTTCAAGCCATCCCTGCACCCGCGGCCCAAAGCCCTCAAAGGCCAGCCGCAGCGCCAGCGGGTCGTCAGGCAGGTTCCACCCTTCCTCGACCCAGTGCGCGCGCTCTTCCACCGCCACGATGTTGCGCAATTGCCCGCCACGCAGCGGATAGCTGACCAGATGCCGTCCCGCCTCCATATGCACCTCGGCCACAGGCACAGCGCCTGGTTCGCAAGGGATCACCGCGCGCCATGCCGCCTGCCCGGTGAAGTGCGGGGCACCGCCGCCATTCAGCGCGCTGCACAGCTTCGAGTGCAATCCATCCGCCCCGATCAGCACCGCAGGCTCCATGCCCGCCCCCTGCGCCGTGCGCAAACGCGGGCATGCGCCAGACAGATCGACCGTTTCAATGCGCTGCAACAGCCTGATCTGCGCCCCGGCTTGCCGTGCCCCTTCGGCCAGAAGGTCAATCAGATCCGCGCGATGGGTCAGGTGCCAACCGGGGGAGGCCTTGGGCCGGGCCAGATCCATGCGCAGCACAAGACTGTCATCGCGGCCATCACGCAGCTCAACCGCACTCGCGCGGGTGGTCGCGGCCTCCAGAGCATCTCCAAGCCCAAGGGCACGCAAGACAACCGCCCCGTTGGGCGTGATCTGCAAGCCCGCCCCGACTTCGCGGATCGCTTCGGCCTGTTCCAGCACGGTGACCTCGGCTCCGCGCAGGGCCAAGGCGCGGGCAAGTGCCAGCCCTGCCACTCCAGCCCCCAGAACCATGACTGCCTGCCCTGCCAACCTGCCCATCATCGCCCCCAAGACAAAAGCCGGGCACACCATGGCCCGGCTTTGCTCGTCGCATGTCTGGCATGAGGGCCGCAAGGCCAAGTGCTTGCGGCACCCGGTCGCGTGCCTCAATCGTCGCGATGCACTTTCTCACGACGCTCATGGCGCTCCTGCGCCTCCAGCGTCATGGTGGCGATCGGGCGCGCATCGAGGCGCTTGAGGCTGATCGGCTCGCCGGTCACCTCGCAATAGCCGTATTCGCCATTTTCAATGCGGCGGATGGCGGCATCAATCTTGCCAATCAGCTTGCGCTGCCGATCACGCGTGCGCAGTTCCAGCGCGCGGTCGGTTTCCTCGCTGGCACGGTCTGCCAGATCGGGCACATTGCGGGCGCTGTCGGTCAGATTGTCGAGCGTCTCGGCGCTTTGGTCGAGCAACTCCTGTTTCCAGACCAGCAGCTTGCGGCGGAAATATTCCAGCTGCCGTTCATTCATGAACGGTTCGGTTTCCGCGGGGCGGTAATCATCGGGAAGAAAAACTTCGGCCTTCATCGCAGCACTCCAAATCGTGCGGGGCGCGCGGGCGGGCCAACCTGATGCCGACCGCCGCGTCAGGTGCCGCCCTCCTATAGGGTTTGCGCCAGCTTGTCACTAGGCGTTGTCGCCTATCTTGCTTCGGATACATTGCGCCGATTTCGTGGTGCGACTAGGTTGAAGCCACCACAGATTGCGAAAGGCCCGGCCCATGCGTTTCACCTCGACCTCCAGGTATATTGCCTCTGACGATCTGGCCGTCGCGGTGAATGCGGCGGTGACGCTGCAACGGCCGTTGCTGGTGAAGGGCGAGCCGGGCACCGGCAAGACCGAGCTGGCGCGGCAGGTGGCGGCAAGCCTGGGTCTGCCGATGCTGGAATGGAATGTGAAATCCACCACAAAGGCGCAGCAGGGCCTTTATGAATACGATGCGGTGAGCCGTCTGCGTGACAGCCAGCTGGGCGAGGCCCGCGTGCATGAAGTGCGCAATTATATCCGCAAGGGCAAGCTGTGGCAGGCTTTCGAGGCCGACGGGCGCGTGGTTCTGCTGATCGACGAGATCGACAAGGCCGATATCGAGTTCCCCAATGACCTGTTGCAGGAGCTGGACCGGATGGAGTTCCACGTCTACGAGACGGGCGAGACCATCCGGGCGCGGCACCGCCCCATCGTCATCATCACCTCGAACAATGAGAAAGAGCTGCCGGACGCCTTTTTGCGCCGTTGCTTCTTCCATTACATCCGCTTCCCCGATGCCGAGACGCTGCGCGCCATTGTCGAGGTGCATTTCCCCGGCATCAAGGAGGGTTTGCTGGCGGCGGCGCTGACGCAGTTCTTTGAAATCCGCGAGACGCCGGGGCTGAAGAAGAAGCCCTCCACCTCTGAGGTGCTGGATTGGCTCAAGCTGTTGTTGGCCGAGGATCTGGGGCCGGACGATTTGAAGCGCGACGGTCGCAGCTTGTTGCCGCGGCTGCATGGGGCCTTGCTCAAGAATGAACAGGATGTTCACCTTTTTGAACGGCTGGCCTTCATGGCGCGCGGGCGTGGTTGAGGGCTTGGCACGTTGCGGGGCTGCGTTCATCAGATGCCGCGATTTTGCCTCAAAGCGTAATCGTTCCTTAATCGGAAACAGGCTGTTTTGTTAACTTCGGCAGGCAAGCCTTTGGCAAATGTGCAGAATCATCGTTGCAGATTCTGGCTGCTCTGCCCCGCATTTGCCACGATCTCGCCACAATCCGATCACAGACGACGGATTTCTTGAAATATTTTGAAATATTTAGCGAGAATTTTTAGCGAAATCTGGCGCAAATCGGGCCAAGGCATACCTTGGCTAGTGGTAACGGAAATGAACCGCTTTCCATAGATTGACACAATCGTGCCGCTCTTACGACATAGGCCTCACGTTCTGTGATCGGCAGATCCAGAAACGTCGACTTGGGACAGGTACGATTTGAAACACGGGCCAACACAGCTTCCGGCGAACCTGCTGCGGGTTTTGCCGAACGACCGCGAAGCCGCTTTTGCGGCTGACGCGGGCGGGGCTATGGCGACTGTGGTTTCAGGCACGACAGCTCAGGTTGCGATCCACCGGCCTTCGGGCCGGAACTGCGCTGCGGTCCGCCGTGGCATGCCGATGGGGGTTGGCATGTCATCCGGCATTCAGGCCAAGGCCGAACGGTCCGCGGGTGGTTTGCCCCGGCCCGTCGGAGTGGGGCGTGACGTATCTGATGCGGGGGCATCAGATGCGGCATTTCCGGCTCCGGCACCCGAATCCCGGAAGGACCGGCGCGGCCAGCGTGCCGCCCGGTTCTTCCTGTCCTGCTCACTTCGCATTTCAGGGGCTGCCAACCCATGCGTCTTGCTACCATTTTTGCCGTCACAACACTTCTGACGGCCTGTGCGCCGGCGTCGAACCCGTCCGATCCGGCGCAGGTGTCGATGAACCGCCCGCGTGAAGTGCCTTCTGGCACTCCGGTCGCTGCTACGGCTGCGGTGGCCAGCTTTGCGCCGGTTGTGGCACCCAGTCGGGCGCAGCGCTCCAATGCCGAGATTGCGCAGGATTTCATCGACCTGGAATTCCGCATGGAAAGCGGTCGCCCCCTGCCGGTCTTTACCCGCTTTGAAGGCCCTGTCACGGTGGCGCTGCAAGGTCAGGTGCCCCCCTCGGCCCCGCAGGACTTGGCACGCCTTGTGTCACGGCTGCGCAACGAGGCTGGCATCAATATCAGCCAGACCTCGGGTCCGGCCTCGATCACCGTGGAATTCGTGCCCCGCCGCACCATCCGCACAACCTATGCCAATGTGGCCTGTTTCGTGGTGCCCAATGTCAGCTCCTGGGCTGAATTCAAGACGGCGCGCGGGACTGGCATTCTGGATTGGGCCTCTGTGCGCACACGCACCAAGGCCGCCGTTTTTGCGCCCGCCGATGCCAGCCCGCAAGAGGTGCGTGACTGCCTGCATGAGGAAATGGCGCAGGCGCTTGGTCCGCTGAACGACCTGTATCAACTGCCCGACAGCGTGTTCAACGATGACAACTTCCACACCACGCTGACCGGTTTTGACATGCTTGTGTTGCGCGCCCATTACGCGCCGCAACTGCGTTCGGGCATGTCGCAGGCGCAGGTGGCCGCCGTGCTGCCGGGCTTGTTGGCGCAGCTGAATCCGGCGGGTGCCGGCGGGCGCAGCCATGATGGCGGCCGCACACCGCCCGCATGGGTGAAGTCGATGGAAGTGGCGCTTGGGGCTGGCGGGGGTGCCGGGGCCAAACGCGCGGCCGCCGAGCGCGCCTTGCAGATCGCCCGCGCGCAAGGGTGGAGTGATGGCCGCCTTGCCTTCTCGCATTTCGCCGTGGGCCGGCTGAATATCGGGCAAGACCCGGTGGTTGCCGCCAATGCCTTTGCCGAGGCCTCGCGCATTTATCGCCGCCTGCCGGGGGCGCATGTGCAGGTCGCGCATGTGGATATGCAGCTGGCTGCACTGGCCCTGAGCCAGGGTCGCCCCGATCAGGCGGTTGCCTTTGCCGATCGCGCCATTCCGGTGGTGCGTCGGGCCGAGAATGCCTCGCTGCTGGCGACGCTGATGATGTTGAAGGCCGAGGCGCTGGATCTGGCGGGCAATGATGGCGCGGCGCGTGCGGTGCGCCTCGACAGCCAGCCTTGGGCACGCTATGGCTTCGGCTCTGACGCCGTGGCCCGGGCTCGCCAGCGCGACATCTCCTCGCTGGCCCCGTCGCGGTTTGGATTGGCAATCCGGGGCTGACGGCCAGCCCCGCAAGACGGCGGCCCGGTGCGGGCCGCCACCTGAGGGGGCTGCACATGATCGTCATCACCGCTGCGATTTTCGGCGCGCTTCTGGGAGCAGGGCGCGCCCGTGCACATAACGGCAGCACGTTGGATATGGCGCAATGGGCGGCGGGTTTTGCCATAGCTTTTGCCCTACTGGGCCTGTTTGCCACCATTTTCATCGAACGCAGCCTCTAAGCCGCTGGGGGCGTGCGATGTTCCTGCCCTTCTTTGAAAATTTGCGCCGCCACGGCGTGCCGGTTTCGCTGCGCGAATGGCTGGGCTTTCTGGAGGGTCTCGTCGCCGGGCTGGTAACGCATGACCCCGAGGGGTTCTATTATCTGGCCCGCACCATTCTGGTGAAGGACGAGCGCCATCTGGATCGTTTCGACCGTGCCTTTGCCGACAGTTTCAAGGGCCTTGAAGCCCTGACCGAAGCGGATGTCCTTGCGGCCCTGGACTTGCCGCCCGAATGGTTGGCGAAGCTGGCCGAAAAGCACCTGACGCCCGAGGAAAAAGCCCAGATCGAGGCGCTTGGCGGCTTTGACAAGCTGATGGAAACCCTGAAGCAACGGCTGGCCGAGCAGAAAGGCCGCCATCAGGGTGGCAACAAATGGATCGGCACGGCGGGCACCTCGCCCTTTGGGGCCTATGGCTATAACCCCGAAGGCGTGCGCATCGGGCAAGAGACCAGTCGCCACCAGCGCGCGGTCAAGGTCTGGGACAAGCGCGAGTTTCGCAATCTGGATGACAAGGTGGAGCTGGGCACCCGTAACATCAAGGTTGCCCTGCGCCGTCTGCGCCGTTGGGCGCGCGATGGTGCGGCGGAGGAGCTGGACCTTGACGGCACCATCCGCGCCACCGCCGAACATGGCTGGCTGGATGTGCAAACCCGGCCCGAGCGGCGCAATGCCGTGAAGGTGTTGCTGTTTCTGGATGTGGGCGGCAGCATGGACCCCTATATCCGTGTGCTGGAGGAGTTGTTCAGCGCCGCAAAATCCGAGTTCAAGCATCTGCGGCATTTCTACTTTCACAATTGCCTGTATGAGGGCGTCTGGACCGACAACGCCCGGCGCTGGAACGAACAGACCCCGACCTGGGAGGTGCTGCGCACCTATGGCCCGGAATACAAGGCGATTTTCGTGGGTGATGCCTCGATGTCGCCCTATGAGATCCTGCATCCCGGCGGTGCCAATGAACATTGGAACCCGGAAGCTGGTCAGATCTGGCTGGAGCGCGCGTGTCAGCAATGGCCCAACCACCTCTGGATCAACCCGGTGACCGAGGCGCATTGGCACTACACCCAGTCGATCCGCCTGATCAGCCAGATTTTTGGCGGGCGCATGGTGCCGATGACGCTGGAGGGCATTGCGCGTGGCATCAAGGAATTGCGATGAAGGCTCTGTTGCGCCGCCATCCGCTGCTGGTTCTGGCTTTTGTGCTGGCCTCGCTGGGGGCAACCTTTTTTGCCGGGCGCATTGTGTGGAACGCGATCTATTGGGCCCAGCACCGGCAAGAACCCGTGCAGCCCTGGATGACGGTTGGCTATGTCGGGCGCAGTTGGGGCCTGCCCCCGCGCGAGATTGACGCCCGCGCGGGCCTGCCGCTGCCCGAAAAAGGCCATCCGTTGACACTGCAACAGATCGCCGATCAGCGCGGCGTGCCGGTGGCCGAGATCATCGCCCTGGTCGAGGCGACCGTGGCGCAGATGCAGGCCGAACAGGCGCAACCGTGACCGATTGGCTGCTCAGCCTTGTGCCGACCTATGGGCTCTGGCTGATTGCGGCCAGCACTTTTGCCTCCTGCCTTGCGCTGCCAATCCCGGCCTCGGTGCTGATGCTGGCGGCGGGGGGCTTTGCGGCTTCGGGTGATCTGGTGCTGGCGCAGGTGATCGCGGCGGCCTTGGGCGGGGCTGTCGCGGGCGATCAGACCGGGGTCTGGCAGGGGGGCAAGGGCGGCGCTGGCTTCGTTTGCCGATTGTAGCGCGTGGCAAAGGCATGGATGATTGGCCGGG
>CALKAA010000363.1 GCA_937983495.1 uncultured Gemmobacter sp.
GAGGGGGCGCGAGCGCCCCCTGTTCCCATTTACCCCCGGCGCAGCGCCTCCAGCAATTCGCGGTCAGGGTAGCCATCGGGCACCAGCCCGCGGCTGGCCTGAAACGCCTTGATCGCGGCATAGGTCTTGGGCCCCACATTGCCATCCGCCCCGCCGGTGTCATAGCCGGCTGCCGTCAGACGTTCCTGCAATTCGATGCGCTCGGCCAAGCGCAGCGTGGCATCGCCCGCAGGCCAGGGCGTGCGCAGCGGCCCGCCGCCTTTCAGCCGGTCGGACAGATGCCCCACGCCGATCACATAGCTGTCGGCTTGATTGTAGCGTTCGATGGCGTGGAAGTTGCGATAGATCAGGAAGGCCGCACCCTTCACGCCCGAGGGCAGCAGCAGCGCCGCCTGCCCATCCGGCACCGGCCTGCCATCGGCGCGGGGGATGCCCATCGCGCGCCAATCGGCCCCTGCGCGCTTTGCGCCCTTGCCAGACACCGCCGCGCCAAAGCCCGGTGGCAGCGTAACCTCCATCCCCCAGGGTTGCCCGCGCTGCCAGCCCGATTTCGCAAGGTAAGCCGCTGTCGAGGCCAAGGCATCGGTCGGATCATCCGACCAGATGTCGCGCCGCCCGTCGCCGGTGAAATCCACCGCATAGGCAAGATACGAGGTCGGGATGAACTGGGTATGGCCCATGGCCCCTGCCCAACTGCCGATCATGTGGCGCGCGTCCGTATCGCCCGCTTGCAGGATTTTCAGCGCGCCGATCAATTGCTGTTGGAAGAACTCCGCCCGGCGGCCATCATAAGACAGCGTGGCGAGGGCCTCGATCAGCGGCAGGTCACCGCGCTTTTCGCCATAGCCGGATTCCATGCCCCAGACCGCGACGACGACCTCTTTATCCACCCCATAAGTGGCCTCGATCTGCGCCAGCACGCCGCCATATTGCGCCAGCATCGCGCGGCCATTGGCCACCCGCTTTTCCGACACGGCGGTTTCCAGATATTCCCACAGCGATTTGGTGAACTCGGCCTGGTTCTGAGAGCGCTGGATCACCGTCGGGTTATAGACCACCTCGGCGAAGGCCGCGTTAAAGGTGGCCGGGGTGATGCCCGCCGCCATGGCGCGCGGGCGGAACGCCTCGATCCAGGCATTCAGCCCGGCCACCTTGGCGGGATCGGGCGATTGGTCGCGGCCATATTTGATCACGGTGGGGTTGTTCCCTGATTGCGAGACGGCACCGCCCCCGCCCACACAGGCGCCAAGCGCGGCCATCAGGGCGAGAGAGAATAAGGGTTTCACAAGACGCATCAATCTGCCCTTTGCGGTTGGGTCTGGTTCTGCTCTGGCACCAGTCTAACGCCAAGCGGGCGGGCGGGGAAGGCGGGATACCAGCCCAGAGCGCCGCTTTGCCGAGACGCGCGGGCTTTGGGCTTTTCTCTGGCCGCCGATTGCGCTTTTCTGCTGCAAGTTGAACGCGAGGGCCAGTATGACCGACAGAAAGCCATGGGAAGCCGACCGGCTGGGTTTCGCCCGGATCGGCCAGAGTTTCACCCATCTGGTGCAGTCGATCACCGAGTCCAAGGTCATCACCATCGAGGCGGGCTTTGGTCACGGCAAGACCTTCTTCCGCACAGCATGGGCGCAGGAACTGCGCGCGGCGGGCGAAGTGGTGATCGAGATCGACGCCCAGCAATCCGATCATTCCGGCGAGCCGGTGGTGACCTTTCTGGGCGCGCTGCTGGCCGAGAAGGGGCCAAGTGGCAAGACGGCCATGGCGACCTTGAAGGAGAAAGGCCTGAACTTCGCGGGGATCGCGGGGCGCGGCATCGCACGGGCCGTTCTTAGCAAAGGGGCGGAGGAAATCATTGACAAGGTCGGCAATTTACTTGAGCCGTATGTCGAGGGGCAGAAGGCCCTCAAGGAAACCCTTGAGGAAGCCGAAGCCGGGCTGTCCACCTATGCGGGCCAGTTGATTGCCACGCAATTGGCAACGGAGCATGCACGCCAAACCGAACTGCCCGCGCAAATCCGGGCCATTCGGGATGCGCTGACCGAGGGCAAGCCCTCGAAGCGTATCGTGGTGCTGATCGACGAGCTGGACCGCTGCCGCCCCGATTACGCGATTGCGCTGCTGGAGGCGATGAAGCTGATCTTCAACGAGGACGGCTTCGTTTTTGTGCTGCTGGTGAATGGTGACTACCTGAACCACATCGCGGGTCACCACTATGGCACCGGCAAGACCGGCGAGAGCTATCTGGAAAAGTTTGTCGATTTCCGCCTGAAACTGCGCGCTCCGCCCGAGGCACTGGCCGAGGCCACGCGGGAGCTGGTGGCGAAAATCGAACTGGCAGTGCCGTTTGGCGAAGATCCGGCGTTTTCGGTGGCGGCTGCGGCGGAACTGGCTGCGAAGATCGCGCCGGAATGCGGGCTGTCCTTCCGGCAGATCAAGCGGGTGGTGGAGCGGGTGGACCTTGTGGCGCGATGCTATCGGAAAAGGCCGATTGAT
The DNA here is from genome assembly GCA_937983495.1 of uncultured Gemmobacter sp. GTDB lineage: Bacteria > Pseudomonadota > Alphaproteobacteria > Rhodobacterales > Rhodobacteraceae > Gemmobacter. Next base: position 2,494 of record CALKAA010000363.1, read on the forward strand.
TTGTCGTTGTTGGTCCACTTAGCTTTTGCGCAAGTAGGAGGGCGGGCTACCCCCATGCTGGAGCGTGCAAATTTCACGCCTGAGGCTGCTGTGAGATACATAAAGAGAATATCTAATACTTGGGATGCCACTCAATGCGCTGAAGTTGTAGAATATTTTCGCCGAAAATTACCTGAACTGCTTTCGTTGTATGGGCATGATGCAATTGTGAGTGGAACTTTTCACACCCGAACCGCAGTGTTGACGCAGATGTTTCAGGGTCTTGGTGACCACTACATCCCCGACCATCAGGCCATGCTCGATGCCGTCCATCAGCTCATGGCGGATTAGCCCTTTCCCTTGCCCTGCTGGGCCAAACCCGCTATAGCGCGGCCATCCTGAAAGACTCGGGCCCGGTTTCCGGGTCGTTTCGCTTTGGGCCAACCAAAGACCGGCGGAGCCAACCGCATGGCCAGAAAACACGAGAAAAGGACCAACTGCATATGTGCGCTAAAGCATCCATGGACGAATTCGAAGCCCTCTTGAAAGAGAGCTTCGAGATTGACACCCCCGAAGAGGGCACGGTTGTCAAAGGCCGCGTCATCGCCATCGAGGCGGGTCAGGCCATCATCGACGTCGGCTACAAGATGGAAGGCCGCGTCGACCTGAAAGAATTCGCAAACCCCGGCGAAGCCCCGTCGATCAACGTGGGCGACGAAGTCGAGGTCTATCTGGACCGCGTCGAGAATGCCCGTGGCGAAGCTGTCATCTCGCGTGACAAGGCTCGCCGCGAAGAGGCATGGGACCGTCTGGAAAAAGCATACGCCAACGAGACCCGCGTCGAAGGCGCGATCTTCGGCCGCGTCAAGGGTGGCTTCACCGTCGATCTGGGCGGCGCTGTGGCGTTCCTTCCGGGCAGCCAAGTCGACGTGCGCCCCGTGCGCGACGCCGGCCCGCTGATGGGCATCAAGCAGCCCTTCCAGATCCTGAAAATGGACCGTCGCCGTGGCAACATCGTTGTCTCGCGCCGCGCCATCCTGGAAGAAAGCCGCGCCGAACAGCGCGCCGAAGTCATCTCCAACCTGACCGAAGGTCAGACCGTGGATGGCGTGGTCAAGAACATCACCGAATACGGTGCCTTCGTTGACCTGGGCGGCGTGGACGGCCTGCTGCACGTTACCGACATGGCCTGGCGCCGCGTCAACCACCCGTCGGAGATCCTGGCGATCGGCGAGACCGTCAAGGTCCAGGTCATCAAGATCAACAAGGACACCCACCGCATCAGCCTGGGCATGAAGCAGCTCCAGTCCGACCCGTGGGATGCCGTGGAACGCGCCTACCCGCTGGGTTCGGTCCACAAGGGCCGCGTCACCAACATCACCGATTACGGCGCCTTCGTGGAGCTGGAAGCCGGTGTCGAAGGTCTGGTTCACGTCTCCGAAATGTCGTGGACCAAGAAGAACGTGCACCCCGGCAAGATCGTCTCGACCTCGCAAGAAGTCGACGTCATGGTGCTGGAAATCGACAGCGCCAAGCGCCGCGTGTCGCTGGGCCTCAAGCAGACCCAACGCAACCCGTGGGAAGTCTTTGCCGAGCGTAACCCCGTTGGCGCGACCATCGAGGGCGAAGTCAAGAACATCACCGAATTCGGTCTGTTCATCGGCCTGGAAAACGACATCGACGGCATGGTTCACCTGTCCGACCTGTCGTGGGACCAGCGCGGCGAAGATGCGATCCAGAACTACCGCAAGGGCGACGTGGTCAAGGCCGCCGTCACCGAAGTGGATATCGAGAAAGAGCGTATCTCGCTCTCGATCAAGAATCTGGGCGAAGACACCTTCTCCGATGCGGTTGATGGCGTGAAGCGTGGCGGCGTCGTCACCTGCACCGTCACCGCGATCGAAGAGGGCGGCATCGAGGTCGAATACAACGGCATGAAAGCCTTCATCCGTCGTTCGGATCTGGCCCGCGACCGTGCCGACCAGCGCCCCGAGCGTTTCCAGGTTGGCGACAAAGTGGATGCCCGCGTGACCAACGTGGACAGCAAGACCCGCCGTCTGGGCCTGTCGATCAAGGCCAAGGAAATCGCCGAAGAGAAAGAAGCGGTGGAGCAATATGGCTCGTCCGATTCGGGTGCTTCGCTGGGCGACATCCTCGGCGCAGCCCTCAAAGGCTCGGATCGCGGCTGATCTCAGCCCCCTGATTGTTGACGCAGGCCCCGTCTTTTGGCGGGGCCTGTGGCTTTTGCGGCGGGTTTTTGCCATGCTGCGGTGCCAAGTGACCGCGATTGCAGGCTTTTTCTTTTGTGCGGCAAAATTTCCCCGTTATAGTCCAAGGGCATAAAAATGTGGGCTGCTGCCATATGCCCCGGGGGAGAGACTGCGGATGATCCGTTCCGAACTCATTCAGAAAATCGCGGATGCCAATCCGCATCTCACGCAACGCCATGTCGAGCGGATCGTGAACACTGTCTTTGAAGAAATCATCGAGGCTCTGGCCAAGGGCGACCGGGTTGAATTGCGCGGCTTCGGTGCGTTTTCGGTCAAGGAACGCGAGGCCCGCACCGGTCGCAATCCGCGCACCGGCGAGGCGGTCGAGGTCGAAGACAAGCGCGTGCCCTTCTTCAAGACCGGCAAGCTGCTGCGTGACCGGCTGAACGGCAAGGCCTGAGAGGGCGGCGATGCTGAAATACCTGCGCTATCTGGTCTTGCTGGCCATCGCCTTGGGCTTGCTGACGGTGGCGCTGGCCAATCGCGCCCCTGTCACGCTGAAAGCCCTGCCCGAGGATCTGGCGGGGCTCGCCGCCGCGCAATGGCAGATCGAGCTGCCCTTGTTCGTGGTGATCTTCGGCGGGGTGGCCATCGGCCTGTTGATCGGCTTCGTCTGGGAGTGGCTGCGCGAACATCGCCACCGCTCCACCGCCAGCAGCAAGACCCGCGAGGCCGCGCGCTTGCAGCGTGAACTGGCGGCCATGCGCGACGCCAAGGGCACGCCGCAGGATGATGTGCTGGCGATTCTTGAAAAGAAGGCCTGAGCCATGGCGGAGATTCGTGTGAAGATCTGCGGGCTGCGCAGCCCGCAGGACATTGCCGCCGTGGCCGAGGCCGGGGCGGCCTATGCCGGTTTCGTGTTCTTTCCCAAAAGCCCGCGCCATGTGACGCTGGATCAGGCCCGCGCCATGGCCTTTGCTGCCCCGGTGGGGCTGGCCAAGGTGGCGCTGGTGGTCGATGCCTCGGACGCCTTGCTGGATGAGATCGTGGAGGCCGTGCCGCTCGACATGCTGCAACTGCATGGCCATGAGACCCCCGACCGCGTGGCGGCGATCCGCGCCCGCTATGGTCTGCCGGTGATGAAGGCCGTAGGCGTGGCCGATGAGGGCGACCTGGCCGCGATCTTTGACTATTCGACGGTGGCGGATCAGTTGCTGATCGACGCCAAGCCGCCGAAAAACGCCGATCTGCCGGGGGGCAACGGGCTGTCCTTCGATTGGCGTCTGGTGGCGCAGCGGCGCTGGCTCAGGCCCTGGATGCTGGCGGGTGGTCTCACGCCCGAGAACGTGGCCGAGGCGATCCGTCTCACCAATGCCCGGCAGGTCGATGTCTCCTCGGGCGTCGAAAGCGCGCCGGGGGTGAAAGACCCCGCCCGCATAGCCGCCTTCACCCGCGCCGCGCATCTGGGCGCGCAAGGCGACGGCGTGCCGCGGTGGTGATCTTCCGCGATGCCACCGAACAAGACCTGCCCGCCATTGTGGCGCTGCTGGCCGATGATCCGCTGGGGCAGGGGCGCGAAACGGCTGACCTCACCCCCTATCTGGCCGCCTTCGACCGGCTGTCGGCCAACCGGATGCACCAGCTGATCGTGGGTGATCTGGCGGGGCGGGTGGTCGCCACCTGCCAACTGACGATCCTGCATGGCTTGTCGCGTCAGGGCATGACCCGCGCCCTGCTGGAGGCGGTGCGCGTGGCCCCCG
>CALKAA010000364.1 GCA_937983495.1 uncultured Gemmobacter sp.
CCGGAGCGCGATGCGCTGATCGCCGCCACCGCCCTTGTGCACGGCATGATCCTCGTCACCCGGAACGTCGCGGATTTCGAGCCGATGGGCGTGAAAATCTTCAATCCATGGCGTTGAACGCGGATGGAGGATGTTCCAGAAAGGGCGTTATGCGAATGGAGACTGGCTTTTTGATATTCTCCACGAAGGTCAGGATGTAGTTGTAACCCTGAAAGCTTGCAAACGTCGGTGAATGTCGTCCGCAGTACGTACAACATGATCTAAGTCTTCGGAAAGGAGCTTTGCCAATGGCGTTTGATTTGATGGAGGATACGCCCCAATGTGTTCAGAGATATAGCTTATGCCGGTGATGGCATCTGAAAATCGACCATGTAATACAGGCTCATGGTGCGCCAACCTGTTTCTAGCCTGGTAGATGTTTTCAAGGTGAATGGCGACCTGAGATCGCGTTACGCGCTTGTCAGGAAATATCCTTCGGAGACTTGGCTTCCATAGGGTGTGTTCGTATTCTGGGCTGAAGACACGCTTCCAAAAATACATCGTTAATTCTGCAATAATTTTGCCTTCCGAAACAGATATCTGCTTTTGACGAGTTCTTGACCTTTGAGAATGTGTCAAGTTTCCCGGTCGGCCTCTTGGCCAAGCCAGTATGTCTAGGTTCGCCTTTTCAGTTTGTGTTAGCTTTGAATATTCGGCTCGTCTGGCGCTGGATAGGGCCTGCTTGATCTTTTCAGATTCGGTTGGCCTCCAAGCAAACCCTACTGGAGGTCGCGACAGCCAATCCGGCACAGCAAAATGCTGCGCCAAATTGGTAGCCACTGAGTTGCGCACCGAAATCTCAATCGAGGCGATGACATTCATCAGCATTGACCCGAGCTTCAGCGTTTCTTGGTGGAACAAAATTGCCGTATGGGGCGACCCTGTGAGCGCAGACAGCGCTGCCAACCGTTCCGGTGAGAGTAGCGCTGTGACAGGCCCAACGTCATTCAAGCCGATTGCCATTGACGATCCACCCCAAGATGCACTATATTCATAATCGAAAAGCCGGGACTAGATTGGCAGTTGCCACTGAGCGGACGAATCCCCGGCTTACCAAGATGAAGGCGCTCGGAAGAGCGCCTTTTCTTTTTTTGCATGCCCAAACGCCCGCGTCACCTCCGTATCTAAGGCATAGGACTTTTTGAGCCCGGGATTTTTCGATTGCGTGCGAACTTGTGCAAATCTCAAGAATTTTGCACACCCCCCTGCCCCTTTGATCCCCCTCACCTTTTCCCGTGCAGAAATCCGGTGCAGAACGCCGGGCGCGTTTCGCCTTCAGGGCGCGCGCCTGCCGTCGCCCCCCCTGCCCCCACGACCG
>CALKAA010000365.1 GCA_937983495.1 uncultured Gemmobacter sp.
GCGCCTCAAGGCGCTCACCCCCAGGATATTTGGATCAGGTTGAAGGGCTTGGGCTTTATTTCAACCTGACTTAAATATCCCCGCCGGAGGCTCTTGGGAGCGCGGGCAGCCTCAGGGGGCGAGGTGGGGGCGGAAGGCGGCCACGACCTGTTCATAGACCGCGCGTTTGAACGGCACGATGGAGGCGACCATTTCGTCTGCACGCGACCATTGCCAGCGGTCAAATTCCGGGTGGTCGGTGGCGATGTTCACCTGCGCGTCCGTTCCAAGATAGCGGAACAGGAACCATTTCTGCTTTTGCCCGCGATATTTGCCGCCCCAAGCCTTGCCCAGCAGATCGGGCGGCAGGTCATATGTTACCCAATCTTCGGTCTTGGCGATGAACTCCACCAGATCCTCGGTGACGCCTGTTTCCTCCCACAGCTCGCGCAGCGCGGCCTTGCGGGGCTTCTCGCCCTCGTCGATGCCGCCTTGCGGCATTTGCCAGGCGGGGATGCTGCTGTCCTTGCGGTTGCCGGTGAAGATCAGCCCTTGGGCATTGATCAGCACGACACCGACGCAGGGACGATAGGGCAGGGTGGTCGGGTCGATGGTCATGGGCGCATTGCGGGGCCGGTTGCCCGGCCCCCTCCTGATAGGGTCAGTTGGCAGGTTTCTCGGCAGGTTTAGCCGCCGCAGCGGGCACGATGGCGGCGGCCCCTTTCAGGATGTCCACGGCATAGGCCAGCTGGTAATCCTCGTCGCGCAGCTTGGCGGTCTCGGCGGCCTTTTCCTGCTCTTCCTGATACTGGCGCTTTTCATCCTCGGTCATGCTGTCATTCGACAGCACGCCGCGCAGATCGGCCTCGGTGCGGGCCTTGGCTTCGGCCTCTGCTGCGGCTGCCGCCTCCTCCGTCCCGGCCTCGCCCGCCTTCTTGACCGGCTGGTTCACCACGATATCGGGCGAAATGCCAAGTGCCTGGATCGAGCGGCCTGACGGCGTGTAGTAGCGCGCGGTGGTCAGCCGCATGGCACCATCGCCGCGCAGCGGGATCACCGATTGCACCGAGCCTTTGCCGAAGCTCTTGGTGCCCACCACGATGGCCCGGCGGTGGTCTTGCAGCGCGCCCGACACGATCTCGGAGGCCGAGGCCGAACCGCCATTGATCAGCACCACCATCGGCTTGCCTTCGATCAGGTCGCCAGGCGTGGCGTTGAAGCGTTCACTGTCTTGCGCGGTGCGCCCACGGGTCGAGACCACTTCACCCTTGTCGAGGAAGGCATCCGACACCTCGATGGCCTGGGTCAGCAGGCCGCCGGGATTGTTGCGCAGATCCAGCACGAGGCCATTCACCTTGTCCAGGCCGCCGAGTTCTTCGACCGCTTTCTTGAACTCGGTTTGCAGGCCGGGGAAGGTTTGATCGTTGAAGGTGGTCAGGCGGATGACCACGGTATTACCCACCACGCGGCCCTTGGCGGCGGTGAGTTTGATGGTGTCGCGGATGATCGACACGTCGAAGGGTTCTTCAACGCCTTCGCGCGCCACGGTGATCACGATTTCCGAGCCCACCTCGCCGCGCATCAGATCGACCGCCGCATCCAGCGTCAGGCCCAGCACGCTTTCGCCATTCACATGGGTGATGAAGTCGCCCGCCTGAATGCCGGCCTTGTCAGCGGGCGTGTCATCCATGGGCGAGACGACCTTGACGAAGCCCTGTTCCTGCGTGACCTCGATGCCCAGCCCGCCGAACTGGCCGCGGGTCTGCACCTGCATGTCGCTGAAATCATCGGCGGCCATGTAGCTGGAATGCGGGTCCAGCGAGGTGAGCATGCCATTGATGGCGGCTTCCATCAGCTTCTTGCTGTCCACTTCCTCGACATATTGGCCGCGGATGCGTTCAAAAATGTCGCCGAACAGGTCAAGCTGTTCATAGACCGAGGCGCTTTTGTCGGCCTCCTGCGCGATGAGGGGGCCCGCCACCTGCGTCGTTGCCAGAACCCCGGCCACGGTGCCGCCAAGTGCGGCCATCACATATTTCCTCATCGCCTTCAGCCTTCCCTGACCCTGTTTCTGCCGCGCTCACGCCTTTGCGTGATTACGGAAACTGTTGCCCCGTGGCCTGCCCGGCCGTTTCGGCGAACCACGGCATCGGGTCGATTGGTTCGCCCCCCTGCCGCAATTCCACATAAAGCGTTTCGGTGTCGCGTGCGCCACCGCCATCCTGCGCCGAGACGAGGAATTCTTCCATCCCCGGCTCGCCGCCCCCCATCAAGCCCAGCGGTGCGCCATTGGCCACCACCTCACCCACTTCGCCATAAACCGTTTCCATCCCCGCGAGAATGAGAAGATAGCCCGGTCCCGGCTCCAGGATCATCACGTTTCCGAAATCCAGCAGCGGGCCGCGATAGCGGATGGTGCCCGCCCATGGGGCCGTCACCAGCGCCTGTTTGCGGGTGGCCAGCACCATGCCGGGGCGGCGCAGGCCGGAGGCATCGGCCTCGTCGGGGCGGCGCAGGATGGTGCCTTGCACCGGCAGGGCCAGCTTGCCATGGCCAAAGCCGAAATCCTCGATCCCGGCGCTTTCCACATCATTGAGCGCGAGGCCCGCCGCAAAGGCATCCAGCGTATCGGCGCTTTCCAACAGGCCCTTGAGCACCTCCGGGTCTTCGGTGAAGCGCTTGGGCAATTCGGTGCGATCCGAAATCGCCTGCGACAGCGCGGTGCGGGCGGCCTGCGCCACGCGCAAGCCCTCGGCCAGGGTCTTTCCGGCAGCGGTTTGCAGCGCGCGCAGGTCACGAACCTCTTGTAATTGCAGGCGAAGTGCCTCGGCCTCGGCTTGCAGGCCGGGGGTCACATCGGCAATCATGATGCCTGAGCGCACGGTGCCCAAAGGCCCGGTCGGGTGCAGCAGCAGCAGGGGGGCCGGGTCGCTTTCCAACTGGCTCAGCACGCCGATCAGTTGCGCCACGCGGTCGCGCTTGGCCTGAAATTGCAGCAGAAGCGATTCCTCGCGGATCGAGGCTTGCCGCAGGCTTTCGCGCAGGGCGGTGAGGCCCTGCTCATAGGCGGTGATGGTCTGGGTCAGGGCGCGGATGCGATCCTTGCCACCGCGCGCCGCATCCAGCGCGGCCACCGCCTTTTGCAGATTGCCCGCCGCCTCTGCCGCCTGTTCAGCGACGGTCACGGCCTGACCGCCCCCGCCAATGGCAAGGGTGAAGGCCAGGGTCAGAGCGGCAAGGCGGAGCGTCATGCGAGCAGGCTTTTCCCGGTCATTTCAGCGGGTTGCGGCAGGCCCATCAGCGCCAGCACCGTGGGGGCCAGATCGGCCAGCCGACCGCCCGCGCGCAAGGACGCGCCCTCAGGCCCGCCCACGAGGATCACGGGCACCAGATTGGTGGTATGCGCCGTATGCGGCCCGCCGGTGACTGGATCGACCATCAGTTCGCAATTGCCATGGTCTGCCGTCACGATCATCGCGCCGCCCATTTTCTCCAGCGCGGCCAAGGCTTTACCCAAGCCGTCATCCACCGCCTCGCAGGCCGCGATGGCCGCCGGAATGCTGCCGGTATGGCCGACCATATCGGGATTGGCAAAGTTCACCACGATCAGGTCATAGCCCTTTTCGATGGCACCCACGAGCTGCGCCGCCACTTCCGGCTCGCTCATCTCGGGTTGCAGGTCATAGGTGGCGACCTTGGGCGAGAGCGGCATGAAGCGGTCTTCGCCGGTCAAAGGGGCCTCTTTGCCGCCGTTCAGGAAGAAGGTGACATGGGGGTATTTCTCGGTCTCCGCCAGCCGGAATTGGGTGCGCCCATGCTTGGCCACCCATTCGCCCAGCGTGTTGACCAGCTCTTGCTTGGGGTAGCAGGTGGTCATGAAGTCATTGTGATCCTTGGAATAATCCACCATGCCCAGCATGGCGGCCCAAGCCGGGCGGGCGCTGGCGTCAAAGCCCGCAAAGCCGGGCTGGCCAAGGGCAAGGAGGATTTCGCGGGCGCGGTCAGCCCGGAAATTCAGGCAGAAGAACCCGTCGCCATCCTTGGCCCCTGCGTAGTCGCCGATCACGGTGGGGGCGATGAATTCATCGGTTTCGCCGCGCGTATAGGCCATGTCCACGGCGCGCAGGGCATCGGTTGCGGTCTCGCCTGTTGCGCGCACCATGGCGTCAAAGGCGCGGGAGACGCGCTCCCAGCGATTGTCGCGGTCCATCGCCCAATAGCGGCCGATCACGGTGGCGACGCGGGCACCCGTGGGCAGGCCTTCGGTCAATTCGCGCATATAGGTGACCGCGCTGGACGGGGCCACGTCGCGGCCATCGGTGATCGCATGCAGCACCACCGGCACGCCATGGGCGGTGATCGCCCGGCAAGCGGCGAGAACATGGCTGATATGGCCATGCACGCCGCCATCCGAGATCACGCCCATCAGATGCGCCGTGCCGCCAGAGGACTTCAAACGTCCAATGAAATCAAGGAGCTGCGGGTTGGTGGCAAAGCTGCCATCCTCCACCGCCAGATCAATCTGCCCCAGATCCATCGCCACCACGCGACCGGCACCGATATTGGTGTGGCCCACCTCGGAATTGCCCATCTGCCCGGTGGGCAGGCCGACATCGGGGCCATGGGTGATCAGCAGGTTATGCGGGCAAGTGGCCCAGATGCGGTCGAAATTCGGGGTATGGGCCAGTGCCGGGGCATTGGCCTCGCGCTCTTCGCGGTAGCCCCAGCCATCCAGAATGCACAAAACGACAGGTTTCGGGATGGTCATGCGCGCGCCTTTCCTAGCTGTGCAGGGGTTTTACGCTGGCGCGTGCAGGCGTGCAACGGGCTTGCAGGGGGCAAAAAGGGTAACAGCCTATACAGTTTGGCCCCGAAACGGGCCGAAACTGTCATGGCATATACAGTTTGTGGGGCATATACAGTTTGTGGGCGCATATGCAGTTTGCGGGCGCTGGCAGGTCCGTCGGGGGCGGGCCGTGCCTGCGGCGCGGGGGGGGCCTTAGCTGCTGCCGCGATACTGGCAGCCGAACTGGTTCTGCATCTGGTCATGCAGCAGGTTTCGGGTGGCCTCTGCCTCGGTATTGAGAGCCTCCAGCCGCGCTGCGATTTCGGCAGAGGGGCGGTCAGAGGCCATGAGCCTCGCCATGGCCTTGGCCCCGTCTTGCGCGGCCGTTTTCAACGCAGCTTCAAATGCCGCATGGGCCGCGCGGGCGTTGGCCTCGGTCTGGGCGGGGGTCTCGCGCTGCGGGCAGCGATAGGTCATTGTGCCGTGGCCAGTTTGCGCGGGAAAGGTGAACACGGCAGAGGTGGACCATGCCGGGAGGCCAAAGATCACGAGGGACAGAAGGGTGACCCCGGAATAAGTGACCCAGCGGGTGTCAGTCATGTGATGGCATCCTGAAACTTGCAGCCTGTTCAGCCATAGAGGCAGAACAAGGCGCAATCTGGGCCACATCCGGGCACCTCTCTGCCGCTGCCCCCCCTGCCAGCCTCCCCTGCCGGAACCCCTGCCATCCCGGTCAGGCGGTGGGGGCTGGCAGCGCGCTGACCATGGCGGCGATCCGGGCCAGCGCCTCGGGGTGGCGCACATCCCATGCGGGGATGCCGGCGCGGCGGGCGGCCTCCATGCCCTGCGCGCTGTCCTCCAGCACGAGACATTCGGCGGGCAGATGGCCCAGACGCCGGGCGGCCAGCAGGAACATCTCCGGGTCGGGTTTGGGCATCGCCACCTGATCCAGTGTGACCACGGTGTCGAACAGCGGCAGCAGGCCGCAGGCCTCCAGCGTGGCCAGCACCACCGGGCCTTCGCCATTGGAGGCCACGGCAGAGGGGCGGGTGCCCCAGGCCTGGGCCAGTGCGGCCACCGGCGGATTGGGGCGGCCATGGCCCGC
>CALKAA010000366.1 GCA_937983495.1 uncultured Gemmobacter sp.
CCACCGAGATCTACACTCTTTCCCTACACGACGCTCTTCCGATCTCCACTTTCCGCAGCCCCGACGCGGCAGGGGCCAGTGCCGCGCGTTGCGCCGCAAACTCCATCGCGCCGAACAAAGGCCTGATTTCACAGCCTTTCAGGCTTTTCAGCAGGCCCTCCACCCGACGAATTTCGCCCTCCCCCGGCAGGAAGGCCAGCACGCCGCCCTCCGGGCATTCCTCCACCGCCTGCGCAATCAGCGCGGCCATCGCCTGATCAAATCGCGCCCGCGCCTCCATCGGGCGCGGCAGCCAGCGGGTCTCTACCGGGAAGGCGCGGCCCTCGCTGGTGATCAGGGGCGCATCGCCCATCAGCGCGGCCACCGGGGCGGCATCCAGCGTGGCGGACATGACGACCAGCACCAGATCCTCGCGCAGCGCCCCCCGCACCTCCAGCGCCAGCGCAAGGCCCAGATCGGCATTCAGGCTGCGCTCGTGGAACTCGTCAAAGATCACGGCCCCCACGCCCTCAAGGCTGGGATCGGTTTGCAGCATCCGGGTCAGAATGCCCTCTGTCACCACCTCGATCCGGGTGGCGCGGCTGACCTTGGCCTCGCCCCGGATGCGGTAACCCACGGTTTCGCCAACAGTTTCCCCCAAGGTCTCGGCCATCCGCTCCGCAGCCGCCCGCGCCGCCAAACGGCGCGGCTCCAGCATCAGGATACGCCCCTCAACCAGCCCGGCCTCCAGCATCGCCAAGGGCACGCGGGTGGTTTTCCCGGCACCCGGCGGCGCTTGCAGCACGGCTTGGCCTGCGGCTTTCAGGGCGGCCAGCAACTCTGGCAGGGCATGTTCAATGGGCAGTTGGAGCGTCATTTCACCTGACTGCGGCAAGCCGCGCCCGGATGCAAGCCCGGCGCGCAGCTCAACCGATCAGGATCACCAGCCAGGCCACACCCGCCGCAAGCGCCGCTACAGCCACAGCGGCAGACCCCGCATCCTTGGCCCGCATCGCGCGCGGGTCTTGCGCGGTGGAGATGTAATCCACCGTTTCCTCAATCGCGGTATTCAGCAATTCGGCCACCAGCACCATCAGCCCAAGCGCGAGGATCAGCGCCCGCTCGCCCGGCGTCAGCGGTAGCGCAAAGGCCAGCCCCGCCGAGAGCAGATTGGCCAGGCTCCATTGCCGCAGGGTCTTTTCGCTCGCCCAACTGGCGCGCCACCCCGCCCAGGACCAGATCACCGTATTCCAGAACCGCCGCCCCTCGGCCACCAGCCAGTCGCGCATCGTGACGCCCTCCATCCCCTTTCCAATCAAACCATGCGGCAAAACGCCTGTCCATTGGGTGGCGATCTATGCGCTTTCAACATCATTCCATGCCGCAATTCCGGTTGCGGGCTGCGCGCGTTTTGATCAAACTGCGCGGCAAAGCCGGACCGGGCGTTCCGGGCGGCGGCGAAAGGATCAAGGCGATGCAGAACAGCGAAGTGGCAAAACGGCGGGTCGAGGCGGTGGCGCGCGGCGTGGGGATGCAGACGCAGATCTATGCCGACCGCGCGCTGAACTCGGAAATCTGGGATATCGAGGGCAACCGCTATATCGACTTTGCAGCAGGCATTGCCGTGGTGAATACCGGGCATTGCCACCCCAAGGTCATGGCCGCCGTGGCCGAGCAGATGGGCCGCTTCACCCATACCTGCCATCAGGTGCTGCCATATGAGAATTATATCCGTCTGGCCGAGCGTCTGAATGCCGCCGCCCCGGGCGATTATGCCAAAAAGACGATTTTCGTCACCACCGGTGCCGAAGCCGTTGAAAACGCTGTGAAGATCGCGCGCATCCATACCGGGCGCAATGCCGTGATCGCCTTTGGTGGCGCCTTCCATGGCCGCACTTTCATGGGCATGACCCTGACCGGCAAGGTGGAGCCCTACAAGAAGGGCTTTGGCGCGATGATGCCCGATGTCTACCATGTGCCCTTCCCGCAGGATGTGCATGGGGTGACCACCGCTGACGCCATGTCGGGCATCACCAAGCTGTTCAAGAACGATCTTGATCCGGGTCGCGTGGCGGCCATCATCTTTGAACCCGTGCAGGGCGAAGGCGGCTTTTACCCCGCCCCGGCCGATCTGGTGCGCGCGATCCGCAAGCTCTGCGACGAGCATGGTATCGTGATGATCGCCGATGAGGTGCAAACCGGTTTTGCCCGCACCGGCACCATGTTCGCCATGCATGGCTATGACGTGACCGCCGACCTGACCACCATGGCGAAGGGTCTGGGCGGGGGTCTGCCGATCGCCGCCGTGACCGGCAAGGCCGAGATCATGGATGCCGCCAATCCCGGCGGTCTGGGCGGCACCTATGGCGGCAACCCGCTGGGCATCGCCGCCGCCCATGCCGTGCTGGATGTGATCGAAGAGGAAAAGCTCTGCGACCGCGCAAATGAGTTGGGTTCGCGCCTGAAACAGCGGCTGGAAGCCATCCGTGCCACCACCCCGGAAATCGCGGATATTCGCGGCCCCGGCTTCATGGTGGCGGTGGAATTTGCCAATCCGTCCAATCACGCGCCGGACCCGGATTTCACCAACCGCGTGAAATCCGAGGCGCAGAAGCGCGGGCTGATCCTGCTGACCTGCGGCGTTTACGGCAATGTGGTGCGCTTCCTGGCGCCGATCACCATTCCCGACGCGATCTTCGCCGAGGCGATGGAGATTCTGGAAGCCTCGGTCGCCGCCGCCCGCGCGGCCTGATGCCGGCACCAGCGGGGCCAGCCCCCGCACATACCTCATACTGCGGGGGCCAGCCCCCGCACATACAGATCGGAAGAGCGTCGTGTAGGGAAAGAGTGTAGATCTCGGTGGTC
>CALKAA010000367.1 GCA_937983495.1 uncultured Gemmobacter sp.
AAAGGCGCCACCTCGGTCGAGATCAGCCCGGTATTGATGCCGACCATGCCATATTCCAGCGCCTCCATCACCCGCCAGACGCGGGCGACATCGCGGGTGAAAACGTAAGAGGCGAGGCCGAATTCAGTGTCATTGGCGGCGGCGATCACCTCGGCCTCGGTCTCGAACCGGAAGACCGGGGCGAGGGGGCCAAAGGTTTCCTCGCGCGCCACGGCCATCTCGGCCGTCACGCCGGTGAGGACGGTGGGGGCAAAGAACGTGCCTTCCAGCGCCGCGCCGCCGGTGACGATCTGCGCGCCTTTGGCGGTGGCATCGGCCACATGGGCCTGCACCTTGGCAAGGGCAGCGGGCGAGATCAGCGGGCCGATTTCCGCCCCTTCATCGCCGGGGCCGACGCGCAGCGCCGCCACGGCCTGCGCCAGACGCGCGGCGAAAGCATCGTGAATGCCCGCCTGCGCGTAAATCCGGTTGGTGCAGACGCAGGTTTGCCCGGCATTGCGGAATTTCGACGCGATGCAGCCCTGCACCGCCGCCTCCAGATCGGCATCGTCGAAGACGATGAAAGGGGCATTGCCGCCCAGCTCCAGCGACAGTTTCTTGATCTGCGCAGCCCCCTGCCGCATCAGGATACGGCCCACATGGGTCGAACCCGTAAAGCTGATCTTCGACACCAAGGGATTTTCGCAGAACTCCAGCCCCAGCCCCACCGCATCGGTGGACGGCAAGATCGACAGCACCCCCTTGGGAAGCCCCGCACGTTCCGCCAGCACGGCCAGCGCCAGCGCCGAAAGCGGGGTTTCGGCGGCGGGTTTGGCGACGATGGTGCAGCCTGCGGCCAGCGCAGGGGCCAGCTTGCGCGCAATCATGGCATTGGGGAAGTTCCACGGCGTGATCGCTGCCACCACGCCAACTGGCTGGCGGATCACCAGCAGGCGCTTGTCGCGCTGATGGCCGGGGATGGTTTCGCCGTAAACCCGCTTCGCCTCCTCGGCGAACCATTCGATATAGCTGGCGCCATAGAGAATTTCGCCCTTGGCCTCGGCCAGTGGTTTGCCCATCTCGGCGGTGAGGATCGCGGCCAGATCATCGGCATGGACCAGCACGAGGTCATGCCAGCGGCGCAGGATCGCCGCGCGCTCCTTGCCCGTCAGCGCCGCCCAGCCGGGTTGCGCCGCCTTGGCAGCCTTGATCGCCGCCGTCGCATCATCCCGGCTGCAATCAGCCACCTCGGCCAGCACAGTGCCGCGCGCGGGGTCATGCACCGCCAACCGGGCAGAGGTTTTCACCCATTCCCCGGCCAGATAGGCGCGGGTTTCCAAGAGGCTCGGGTCGCTCAATCGCATGGCTTACCCCCGCACAAAAGCATGGGCCGCCTCGGGCGCCCAGCGGATATGCAGCTTGTCACCGCGCGCGATGCGGCCCGCCAAGGGGTGCCCGAAATTGAGCCGCACGGTGAGCGCCGCACCCCAGCCGGTGCGGGCGGAAACGGTGGTGTTGTTGCCGAGGAAGGTCAGGTCTTCCACCATCACCGGCAGGCTTGCGCCCTCTGGCCCGGCCTCGGGGGTCAATTCGATCCGCTCGGGGCGCAGCATCAGTTCTGCCGCTTGGCCCGCCATGCCCTGACCATGCAGCGGCACCGCGGCCACGGTCGATCCATCGGCAAAGCGCAGGCCCGCTCGGCCCTGCCCCACGCTTGCCAGCTCACCCGCCAGAAACGCGCTATCCCCGATGAAATCGGCCACGAAATGCGTGGCGGGGTTGGCGTAAAGCTCTGGCCCGGTGCCGACCTGCTCGATCTTGCCCTTGTTGAAAATGGCGATCCGGTCCGACAGGCGCAGCGCCTCTTCCTGATCATGGGTCACATAGAGGATGGTGACTCCGGTTTCCTGATGGATGCGGCGGATTTCAAACTGAATCTCCTCGCGCAGTTTCTTGTCCAGCGCCGACAGCGGCTCATCCATCAGCAGCACCGGCGGATCATAGACCAAGGCGCGCGCGAGGGCGACGCGCTGTTGCTGGCCGCCCGACATCTTGGCGGGCATCCGGTCCTCGAACCCGTCCAGACGCACCAAGGACAGCGCGCGCTTCACCTTTTGCGCAATCTCGTCCTGCCCCATCCGCCGCACACGCAGCGGAAAGGCCACATTCTCGCCCACGCTCAGATGCGGGAACAGGGTATAGCGCTGGAACACCATGCCAATATTGCGCTTGTGCGAGGGCGTTTGCAGGATCGACTGACCGCGCAACTTGATGTCGCCCGCCGTCGGGTCTTGGAACCCCGCCAGAATATAGAGCGTGGTGGATTTGCCCGAGCCCGAGGGGCCCAGGAAGGTCATGAACTCGCCTTCCGCGATGGAAAGCTCCACATGGTCGGTGGCAACCACCGCACCATAGGTCTTGCGGATGCCGTTGATATGCAGAAACGGGGTCATTCGGATTTACCTTTGCGAAGGACGGCGGCGGCAATCATCAGCAGCACCGTCAGTGCGACAAGCAGGGTGGAGGCGGCGGCAATCACTGGCGTCAGGTCTTGGCGGAGTGTCGTCCACACCTTGACCGGCAGGGTTTGCAGGCTGGGCGAGGCCATGAAGATCGCCAGCACCACCTCATCCCAGGAGATGAGAAAGGAAAAGATCGCGGCCGAGAACAGGCCATGGCGGATGCCCGGCAGGGTGACGCGCAGCCGCGCCTCCCAGGGCGAGGCCCCGCAGAGGATGGCGGCATCCTCGATGGCGGGGTCAAACGTCTCCAGCGCGCCGGTGATGGTGATGATGGCGAAGGGCAGCGCCACGATGACATGGGCAATGACAAAACCCACCAGAGTGCCATTCAGCCCCAGCCGCAGGAAGGCGGCATAAAGCGCCACGGCCACGATGACCACCGGCAGCACCATGGGGGTGAGGAAGAAGGCCCGCAGCACCTCTCGCCCCTTGAAACTGCCACGCACCAAGGCGAGCGAGGCCAGGAGGCCAAGCGCCACCGAGAACACCATGACAATCAGGCCGATCTTGGCCGAGGTCAGCGCCGCCCCGATCCAGCGCGGATCGGCGAACAGTTCCTCATACCATTTCAGCGTCCAGCCCGGCGGCGGAAAGATCAGCCAGCGCGAATTGCCGAAAGACAGTGCCACGATGAACAGGATGGGCAGCAGCAGAAACAGGCTCATCACAGCGCAGATGGCCGACAGCGCCCATTTCCACGCGCCCAGCTTGTCGAAATCCAAAAGCATCAGGCGGTCTCCTTCCGATCGAGAAACCGCAACTGCACGGCATAAAGCCCCAGCGTGACCAGCAGCAGCAGGAAGGCCGCCGCGCCGCCCATGCCCCAGTTCACCAGGCTTTGCACCTGTTGGGCAATCAGCTCGGCCAGCATCATGTTGGCGGTGCCCCCCAGCAGCGAGGGCGTCACGAAATAGCCCAGCGACATCACGAAGACCATCAGCGCGCCCGAGGCGATGCCGGGCGTGGCCAAGGGCACCAGCACGCGAGTCAGCGCCTGCCATTTGGTTGCGCCACACAAAGCGGCGGCTTGCAGGATTGCCGGGTCGATTTTCTTGATGACGCCCATCAAGGGCAGGATCATGAAAGGCAACATGATATAGACCATGCCGATGGTGACCCCGACCAGATTATTGGTCAGTTGCAAGGGCTGGTCGATCAGGCCCACGGCCTTCAACATGCGGTTGATGAGGCCGGTCTGTTGCAGCAGCACCATCCAGGCATAGGTGCGCGCCAGAAGGTTCGTCCACATTGACAGCAGGATGATCGCAAACACCACCGACGACCAGCGCGCGGGCATGATGGCCAGCGCCCAGGCCACCGGAAAGGCGATCAGCACCGTGACCAGCGTGACCACGCCCGCCACGAAGAAGGTGTTGAAAAACACCTTGGCATAGGTGGAACTGCCCACCAGCGTGGCATAGTTTTGCAGGCCCAATTGCGGCTCGGTCACCGAGCGCGTCAGCAGGAACACCACGGGAATGACGAAAAACGCGGCCAGCAGCAGGATCGCGGGCATGGCAAAACCAAGCCCCGACCCGCGCCGGGGGGCGGCGGCGGAAAACATGTCCGATCCTCCTCTGTCGGGGTGGCCCCCCGGTTTTGCACCGAGGGGAGGTGGCGCTTATTGCGCCTGCCAGGCATACCAGCGGTTGCCGATCTCATCGCGGTGTTCGGCCCAATAGGCCATGTCGGCATTCACCTGCACCGCGGTTTGCGCATCGGGCAGGGTGGCGCGGATCGCAGGGTCCATCAGATCGGCCGAACCAAGGTTGATCGGCGCATAGCCGGTGGCAGCGGCAAAGGCGGCCTGGCCTTCGGCACTGGTCGCCTCGGCGATGAATTTCATCGCGGCGTCCTTGTTCTTGGCCCCTTTGGGCACCACCAGCGCATCGGCGGCGGTGATGTTCTGATCCCAGCTGATGCCCACCTCCATGCCATCGGCTTGCAGCGCCGACAGGCGGCCATTCCAGAAGAACCCGATCGGCGCCTCGCCCGAGGCCAGAAGTTGCTGCGATTGCGCGCCACCTTCCCACCAGATGATGTCAGCCTTGATCGTGTCCAGCTTCTTGAACGCGCGGTCGAGGTCGAGCGGATAAAGCGCGTCCGGTGCCACACCATCGGCCAGCAGCGCGGCTTCGATCACACCTGGGGCCGACCATTTGTAGAAGGTGCGCTTGCCGGGGAATTTGCTGGTGTCAAACAGATCGGCCAGCGTGGCGGGCTGCGCATCCGCGAAATTCGCCGGGTTCCAGCCCAGAACGAAGGAATAATAGAACGAGCCCACCGCGAAATCCGACACGAAGCGCGGGTCCAGCTTGGTCTTGTCGATCACCGAGAAATCCAGCGGTTCCAGAAGCCCGGCCTTGCCCGCTTGCAGCGCCCAGTCATATTCCACATCGACCACATCCCAGGTCACGGCACCCGCTTCGACCATGGCTTTGATCTTGCCGTAATCGGTGGGGCCATCCTGCACCACCGCCGGGCCGCCCTTTTCGGTGAAGGGCGCGGCCCAATGCGCGGCCTGCGCGTCCTGGGTGGTGCCGCCCCAGCTTGTGAACACCATGTCTTGCGCATGGGCAGCCGAGGTCAGGGCACTGGCGAAAGCCAGCGCGATCATGGTCTTTTTCATCTGTTCTCTTCCCTGATTTGGCTGGTCAGCGCATCACGAACGGGTCCGGGATCGGATCGTCCGAGGTGCGCAGCCAGACCGTTTTCACCGTCGTATAGTCCAAAGCCGCGGCAAGGCCTCCCTCCCTGCCATGACCAGAAAGCCCGTGCCCGCCGAATGGCGCGATGGGGGAAACGGCACGGTAGGTATTCACCCAGACGATCCCGGCACGGATGCCCCGGATCATGCGATGGGCGCGGGTCAGGCTTTGGGTGAACACGCCCGAAGCCAGCCCGAAAGCGGTATCATTGGCCTTTTCAAGGGCATCGGCCTCGGTCTCAAAGGTGACGACCGACAGCACCGGGCCGAAGAACTCCTCACTCAGGCAAGGCGCGTCGGGGGCATCGGAGCAATCCAGAATGGTGGGCGGGAAATAGAAACCCGGCCCTTCCGGCACCACGCCCCCGGTGACCAGCCGCGCCCCGGCGGCGAGTGACCGCGCGATCAGATCCGCGATCCGGTCGCGTTGGCGCTGTGTGCAAAGCGGGCCAACTTCCGTCTCCATATCGCCCGGCGCGCCGATGGCCACGCTTTCCGCCTTGGCTTTCAGCCGCGCCAGAAACGCGTCCTTGACGCTCGCTTGCACCAAGAGGCGCGAGCCCGCGACGCAGCTTTGCCCGGTGGCCGCGAAGATGCCCGAGACCTGCGCATTGGCTGCGCTGTCCAGATCGGCATCGTCAAACACGATGAAGGGCGATTTGCCCCCCAGTTCCAGCGAGGTTTTGGCGAGGTTCTCGGCGCTGGCCCGCACGATATGGCGCGCGGTCTCCGGCCCGCCGGTAAAGGCGATG
>CALKAA010000368.1 GCA_937983495.1 uncultured Gemmobacter sp.
TGGACCAAGATGAATGAGGGCAAGGGCATGAAGCGGGTGTTGTCGGTCGCGTCGGAATGCGTGCCTCTGGTCAAGACCGGGGGCCTGGCGGATGTGGTGGGGGCGCTGCCGGGAGCCTTGGCCGGGCAGGGCTGGGAGATGCGGGTCTTGATGCCCGCCTATCGCAGCTTGCGGCCCCGGTGCAGCGATTGGCCCGAGGTGTTCGTTGAGGACGATCTGTTTGGCGGGCGCGGCGTGGTGCGGGCGGGCGAGGTGGACGGGGTGGCGATGCTGCTGCTCGATGCGCCGCATCTCTTTGATCGCGAGGGCGGGCCTTACAACGTGTCGGGGGCCGATTGGCCCGACAATCCGCAGCGCTTTGCCGCGCTGTCCTGGGTGGCGGCGAAGATCGCGCGCTTTGGTCTGGCCGATGGCTGGCGCCCGCAGGTGTTGCATGCGCATGACTGGCAGGCGGGCTTTGCCCCGGCCTATCTGGCCTTTGGCGGCCCGCGCGATGTGGCCACCGTCATCACCATTCACAACATCGCTTTTCAGGGCTGGGCCCCGGTGCAGATGCTGGAAGAGCTGCGCCTGCCGCGGCACGAATTCCACCCCGCCTCGCTGGAATATTACGGCGGTCTGTCCAGTCTGAAGGCCGCGATGGTGACGGCGGACAAGATCACCACGGTTTCGCCCTCTTACGCGGCTGAATTGATGCGCCCCGAGTTCGGCCTTGGCCTGCAAGGGCTGATCGAGGCGCGGGCGGCGGATGTGGCGGGGATTCTCAACGGGGTGGACGAGGCCGTCTGGAACCCGGAGGCCGAGGAAACCCCCTATTCGGCCAAAAAACCGAAGGGCAAGACGCAGGCGCGCGCGGCGCTGTGTGCGGAATACGGGCTGGAGGTGCCGGGGCCGCTGGCTATCGTGGTCAGCCGCCTGACCGATCAGAAGGGCATGGACCTGCTGCCCGAGGTGCTGCCCGATTTCATCGAAGCCGGTGGCGGGTTGGTGCTGCTGGGCTCTGGCGATCCGGCGCTGGAGGCGGCGATGCAGGGGCTGGCTGAACGCTTCCCCGGCCGCGTCGGCGTGACCATTGGCTATGACGAAGCACTGAGCCACCGCATGTTCGCGGGTGCCGATGCGGTGCTGGTGCCTTCGCGCTTTGAACCCTGCGGCCTGACCCAGATGTATGGGCTGCGCTATGGCACGGTGCCCGTGGTGGCCGCCGTGGGCGGGCTGGCCGATACGGTGATCCATGCCAACCCGGCCGCACTGGCGCAGGGCGTGGCCACAGGCCTGACCTTCACCCCCACCGATGCCCCCGCCTTTGCCGAGGCGCTGCGGCGGTTGGTGGCGCTGCATGGAGATCCGAAAACCTGGGCGCAGATCGTCAAACGCGCCATGGCGCAGCCCGTGGGCTGGGACGCCTCGGCCGCCGCCTATGCCCGGCTTTATGAAAGCATCCTGCGGTGATGATCGCGGCGCAAGGCAACTTGCCTGACCGTCTGGCGGGCCATGCGATCAGCCCCGGCCGTCCCTGGCCGATGGGGGCGAATTTCGATGGCGAGGGGGTGAACTTCGCCCTGTTCTCGGCCCATGCCGAGCGGGTGGAGTTGTGTCTGTTTTCGCCCGATGGCCGTAAGGAATTGTGCCGTATCCCGCTGCGCGACCGGGATGGCGATATCTGGCATGTGCATGTCGGAGGCCTGACGCCCGGTTCACTCTATGGCTACCGGGTTCATGGGCCTTACGCACCCGAAGGCGGCCATCGCTTCAACCCCCACAAGCTGCTGCTGGACCCCTATGCGCGCCAGCTTTCGGGGCGGTTGAAATGGTCGGATGCGATGATGGGCTACAAGGTGGGAAGCCCCCGCGCCGATCTGTCCTTTGACACCCGCGACAGCGCCTTTGCCGTGCCGAAATCTGTGGTGGTGGACCCATCCTTCAACTGGGGGCCGGATCGTGCCCCGCGCACGCCCTTGCATGAAAGCGTGATCTACGAGGCCCATGTGAAGGGCCTGACTGCGCTTCATCCCGGCGTGGAAAAGGGCTTGCGCGGGTCATATCTCGGCCTCGCCTCGGATGCGGTGCTGGATCATCTGGTGAAGCTGGGCATCACCGCGATCGAGCTTTTGCCGGTTCATGCCTTTCTGGATGACCGCTTTCTGGTGGCCAAGGGCCTGCGCAATTTCTGGGGTTATCAGACCCTTGGCTTTTTCGCGCCCGAGCCGCGCTATATGTCCAAGGGCGAGATCTGGGAATTTCAGACCATGGTCCGCCGCTTCCATGCGGCGGGGATCGAGGTCATTCTCGATGTGGTCTATAACCATTCCGGCGAGGGCGACGAGCTTGGCCCCACGCTCAGCTTCCGCGGCATCGACAATCGGAGCTATTACCGGCTGCGCGATGGCGGGCGCTATTATGTGAACGATACCGGCACCGGCAACACGCTGAACCTGACGCATCCGATGGTGTTGCGCATGGTGATGGATAGCTTGCGCTACTGGGTCGAGGTGATGCATGTCGATGGCTTCCGCTTTGATCTGGCCTCGGTGTTGGGGCGCGAGGCGCATGGCTTTGATCCCAATGGCGGGTTCTTTGATGCCGTGCGGCAAGACCCGGTTCTGGCGCGGGTGAAACTGATCGCCGAGCCATGGGACATCGGCCCCGGCGGCTATCAGTTGGGCAATTACCCCCATCCCTTTGCCGAATGGAACGACAAGTTCCGTGATGGTATCCGCCGCTTCTGGCGCGGCGATACCGGCATGGTGCCCGATCTGGCCAAGCGCCTGCTGGGCAGCGCCGAATTCTTTGATCGCGCGGGCCGCACCGCCTGTTCCACGGTGAATTTCATCACCGCCCATGATGGCTTCACGCTGGAGGATCTGGTGTCCTTCACCGTCAAGCGGAACTGGGCCAATGGCGAGGAAAACCGCGACGGGCACGGCGACAACCATTCCGACAATATGGGGGTGGAGGGGCCGAGTGATGACCCCGCCATTCAGGCCGCACGGGGGCTGCGCAAGCGCAACCTCATGGCGACGCTGATGCTGGCCCAAGGTGTGCCCATGATCTTGGCGGGTGATGAGATCGGCAATTCGCAGGGCGGCAACAACAACGCCTATGCGCAGGATAACGAGATCGGTTGGGTCGATTGGGCGCGCGCCGATACACGGCTTGCGGCCTTCTTCGCCCGGCTGATTGCGCTGCGCAAGCAATACCGCGTGCTGCGGCAGCGCCGCTTTCTGCATGGGCTGGAACGGGCCGTGGATGGCCTGCCCGATGTGATCTGGCGCAGGCCCGATGGCGAAACCCCGCGCCCCGAGGATTGGCACGATCCGAATTTCCGCTGTCTTTGCGTAGAGTTGCGGCGCGCGGCTGAAGGCGATTTGTCCGATGGGGAGGCCATTTTCGCGGTGTTCAACACTGGCGGCCCGGTTCGCCTTGCCTTGCCGCCCACTGCACAGCATTGGCAGCTTTTGCTTGACACCACCCGCCCCGAAGCGCCACCCGCTGCCGTATCGGCTGCGCTGGAGGTGCCGGCGCAATCCGTTCTCGTTTTCGCTCCATCCGTGTGAGGGACCATGACCGCCTTGACCATCGCCACCCAACCCATTGCGGGGCAAAAGCCCGGAACCTCGGGTCTGCGCAAGAAAACGCCCGTGTTCATGGGGGCGCATTACCTTGAAAACTTTACGCAATCCATCTTTGATGCGATTGGCGGGGCGGCGGGCAAGACCTTCGTGTTGGGCGGCGACGGGCGCTATTTCAACGACCGCGCGGCGCAGATCATCCTGAAGATGGCGGCGGCCAATGGTGCGGCCAAGGTGATCGTGGGGCAGCATGCGGTTCTCTCAACACCGGCCGCCAGCCATTTGATCCGGCTCAATAAAACAGATGGCGGCATCATCATGTCGGCCAGCCATAATCCCGGCGGCCCCGAGGAAGATTTCGGCGTCAAGTTCAACATGCCCAATGGCGGCCCGGCCCCTGAGGCCGTGACCGAGGCGATGTATCAACGCACCACCGAGCTGACCGAATACCGCATCTCGGATGCGCCTGACATTGATCTGGGCCGCGTGGGCACCACGACGCTGGATGGTATGGCGGTAGAGGTGGTCGATAGCGTCACCGATTACGCCGCGCTGATGGAAACCCTGTTCGATTTCCCGGCGATCCGGGCGATGTTTGCAGGCGGGTTCACCATGCGTTTTGATGCGATGTGTGCTGTAACTGGCCCATATGCCACGGAAATTCTGGAAAACCGTTTGGGTGCGGCCAAGGGCACTGTGACCCATGGCACGCCGCTGCCCGATTTCGGCGGCATGCACCCCGACCCGAACCCGACCTGGGCGCATGAGCTGATGGACGAGATGATGGGGCCAAATGCCCCCGATTTCGGCGCGGCCTCCGATGGTGATGGCGACCGAAATATGGTGGTGGGGCGCGGCGTCTATGTCTCGCCCTCCGACAGCCTCGCCGTGCTGGCCGCCAATGCCCATCTGGCGCCTGGCTATGCGCGCGGTCTGGCCGGGGTTGCCCGCTCCATGCCCACTTCGGCGGCGGCGGACCGGGTGGCCGATGCGCTTGGCATTGGCAAGTTTGAAACCCCGACAGGCTGGAAATTCTTCGGCAATCTGCTGGATGCCGGCAAGGCCACGCTCTGCGGCGAGGAATCCTTCGGCACCGGATCGGATCATGTGCGCGAGAAGGACGGGCTTTGGGCTGTGCTTTTGTGGCTGAACATTCTGGCGGTGCGGCAGCAATCCGTGGCCGCGATCATGGCCGAACATTTCTCAAGATATGGCCGTAACTACTACAGCCGCCACGATTTTGAGGCGATTGCCACCGACCGCGCCGATGCCATGATGGCCGCCCTGCGCGCCAGCTTGCCTAGCCTTGCGGGCCAGGAGCTTGAGGGCATGACCATTCAGGACGCCGATGATTTCGCCTATACCGATCCGGTCGATGGCTCGGTTTCGGCAAAGCAGGGCGTGCGCATCCTGTTCTCTGATGGCTCGCGTATCGTCATGCGCCTGTCGGGCACCGGCACCGAGGGGGCCACGCTGCGGGTCTATCTGGAACGCTACACCCCCGGTCCCGGCGGTCTTGACCATGACCCGCAAGAGGCCCTTGCCCCGGTGATCCGTGCTGCGCATGCCCTTGCGCGCATCACAGAATTCACCGGCCGCAGCACGCCCAATGTCATCACCTGACCAAAAGCGGGGCAGGCATGTGCTTGCCCCGACGGCAGCCCGCGGTCTAGACTGTGCGGCAAACAGGGAGGGGAGGCCCGTTTGACCGCATCTTTCAACCGCGTCCTGATTGTGGACGATCATCCGTTGTTCTGTGACGCGCTCAGCCTCACGCTGCGCGCGCGTGCGGGTGTGGCGCAGGTCGAGGTCGCAGGCCGTCTGGAAACCGCGTTGCAGCGGCTGGAACTGACCCCCGCCCCGGACCTGATCCTGTTCGACCTGAACCTGCCCGATGTCACCGGGATTGACGGGCTGATCCGGCTGCGGGCGGCGGCAGCGGATATTCCGGTGCTGGTGGTCTCATCGCTGGCAGATGACCGGGTGATTGCGGCGGCGCTGGCCACCGGGGCGCGCGGCTTTCTGCCCAAACACGCCCCGCGCGAGGATTTCACCGCCGCCCTTGCCGCGCTGGCGGCGGGCGAGGATTGGCTGCCCGAGGGGTTTGTCGCCCCCGACACCGCCACGCCCGAGGCGCTGGATCGCCTCGCAGCCCTCACCCGGCAACAGGCGCGTATCCTGCAATTGCTCTGTGCGGGGCGGCTGAACAAGCAGATCGCCTTTGACCTCTCGATTTCGGAGGCGACGGTGAAGGCCCATGTCACCGCCATTCTGCGCAAGCTGGGGGTGCAAAGCCGCACGCAAGCCGTGCTGCTGGCGCGGGGCGCGCGGTTCGAGGTCTTGATGCCGGATACCGGCGCATGATCCCCCGCGCCTGCACCGGCTTT
>CALKAA010000369.1 GCA_937983495.1 uncultured Gemmobacter sp.
CGCCGGATGGAGCGCCGTCGATCTGGGCGATGTGTTCGGCTGGTCGCCGGTCCAGGGCTGAAGATCAGGGTGGGGGCCCTTCGGCCCCCGCCTCACGCCGGTTTGCAGAACATCTCGTAGACCATCCCGATGGCGGTGGCGACCTTCGGGTCCTGGATGGAGTAATAGATCACCTTGCCGTCCCGACGACAACTCACCAGCCCCTCCAGCCGCAGCCGCGCCAGTTGCTGACTGACCGCCGCCTGACGCGAGGACAGCAGCGCTTCCAGCTCGCTCACCGATTTTTCGCCCGATTGCAGGTGGCACAGGATCATCAGCCGCCCCTCATGCGCCAGGGCCTTGAGAAAGCCAGCCGCCGCCGTGGCCTGAACCAGCATCTGATCGACCGGCATGGTGGGGCAGCCATCGGCATCGGCGGAAAGCGGTATGGGCATGCGGCACCTCGAAAGCAGCTCGGCTGAGCGCGCCGTGAGGCGCGGTCATATCAGGATAAGTGCAGGCTCGCGCTTTGCCAATGGGGCCTGATCTCAGCCCCCATGGACAAAGCCGCCATAGGCCCCCTGGCTGAACACCAAAGGCGCACCTTCTTGCAGGCCAAAGCCCAGCACGCGGCCCAGAATGATGAGATGGTCGCCACCGTCATGCGTGGCGACCTGTTCGCAATCAAACCGCGCCAAGGCCCCCTCCAGCACCGGCGCACCTTGCGCATTGCGGCCATGGGGCAGCCCGTCAAACCCCGCGCCTTGCCGGGTGAAGCGGGCGATCAGGTCGAACTGGGTCACGGCCAGAACGTGAATGGCATAATGGCGGGCATCGCGGAACAGCGGAAACCGCGCCGAGGCCTTGGCGGGCGACCACAGCACCAGCGGCGGCTCCAGCGAAACCGAGGCAAAGCTGTTGGCCACGAACCCCACTGGCCCCTGCGGCCCCTCGGTGGTCACAAGCGTGACCCCGGTCGCAAAGCGGCCAAGCGCATCGCGGAAGGCACGGGCCGTATCGCCGGGCGAGGCGGTGAGGGGGGCATCGGTTATCGGGACTGGCATCGGATCTGGGCTTTCCTGTCGGCGCATGCTGTTCATGCGATATAGGCGGCGTGAGGGCAAGGGCGAGGCTTTTTCAGCCACAGTCGGGGCCGGGTGTCAGATCACGGCGCATTTCGCGTTCGGCAAAGCCTTGCGCGCCCTGCCGCCTGGCCTCTGTCGTTTGTCGCGCTTTTCCGGCAGAAGAAAGGCAGAGGCCGCGAAAGAGATGCCGGATGTTGACTGCCTATGCCGTGTCGGGCGCACAGCTTTTGCCCGGTGCCCCTTTGGAAACTGCCGTCTGGATTGACCTTTGCCAACCGGAGGCCGCCGAGGTGGCCGCCGTGACGGCCCTTGGCGTCGCGGTGCCCACCCTGGCGGATATGGAGGAAATCGAGCTGTCGAACCGGCTGTATCACGAGGGCGATACCCATGTGATGACCGTGGTGCTGACCGGTCAGACCGAAGGCGAGGCGCGGATCAGCGCTCCGGTCAGCTTTCTGCTCTCGCCCGCCCGGCTGGTGACGGTGCGCCATCACCGGCCACGTTCGTTCGAGACCTTTGCGCCGCGCGCCGATCGCAGCGCTGCGGGGACCGGCAGTCCGGCGGCGATCTTTCTGGGCCTGACCGAGGAAATCACCGGGCGGCTGGCCGATCATCTGGAGGAGATCGGGCGGGGCCTCGATACGGTCTCGGCCACGATCTATGCCGCCGATCCGGCCCGGCGCACGCAGGAGCGCTTGCAGGTCAGCCTGCAACGGGTGGGGCGCGAGGGCGAGATGCTGTCGCGGCTGCGCCTGTCGCTGCTGACGCTGGCCCGTGCCATCGGCTTCGTGCAGCCCTTGCCCGCGCTGCGCCCTCTGGCGGATGTGGCCGCCACCCAGACCCGCGATCTGCAAGCGCTTGAAGTGCATGCCGATTTTCTGGGCGCGCGGCTGGCGCTGACCTCGGATGCGACGCTGGGGATGATTGATCTGGCACAGAACGCGACGGTGCGCATTGTCTCGGTGGTGTCGGTGCTGTTCCTGCCGCCGACGCTGATCGCCTCGATCTACGGGATGAATTTTGCGGTGATGCCGGAACTGGCGCAAACTTGGGGCTATCCGGCGGCGCTGATCATGATGCTGGCCTCGGCGGCTCTGAGCTGGGCGTTTTTCAAATGGAAGAAATGGCTGTGATGCAGGTCTTTGCCAATGCCGAGCTGGTGCTGCCAGACCGCGTGCAGCGCGGCGCGCTGGTGGTGGAGGCGGGGCGGATTGTCGAGATCCGCGAAGGCGGCGCGGTGCCCCCCGGCGCGCTGGATTGCGGCGGCGACTGGCTGGCACCGGGGCTGATCGAGCTGCATACCGACAATCTGGAGCGCCATATCGAGCCGCGCCCCAAGGTGAAATGGCCGCAAGAGGCCGCGATCCTCGCTCATGATGCCGAGCTTGCAGGCTGCGGTATCACCACGGTCTTCGACGCGCTGCGGGTGGGCTCGCTGCCCTCGCGCACCAAGGGCAATTATGCCGAATATGCGCGCGGGCTGGCCGATGTGCTGCTGGGGCTGCGGGCGGCGGGGGTGCTGAAGATCAGCCATCGCCTGCATCTGCGGGCCGAGATCTGTTCGGAAACCCTGTTCGAGGAGCTGGCACGCTTTGGCCCCGGCGATCAGGTCGGCATTCTGAGCCTGATGGATCACACACCCGGCCAGCGCCAGTTCCGCGATCTGACCCAGTTGCGCCATTACCTTGCCGGCAAGCACGGCTTTTCCGAGGCCGAGTTCGACGCCCATGTCGCCGATCGCAAGGCGATCTTCGCGCGGGTCGGGGCGGCGCATGAGGCGGCGGCAGTGGCGGCGGCGCAGCGTTTTGGCGCGCATCTGGCCAGCCATGACGACACAACGGCATCCGATGTCGCGGCCTCGGCCCGCCACGGTGCCAGCTTTGCCGAATTTCCCACCACGCTGGAGGCGGCGCAGGCCTGCCGGGTGGCGGGCATCAAGGTGATGATGGGCGCGCCAAACCTGATCCGGGGCGGCTCGCATTCCGGCAATGTCGCCGCTGAAACTCTGGCGGTGGACGGCTGCCTCGACATCCTGTCGTCGGATTACATCCCCTCGGGCCTGCTGGCCGCCGCTTTGCGCTTGGGCGATCTGTGGAATGATCCGGCGCGCGGGCTTGCGACGGTGACCGCAGCCCCTGCCGAAGCCACCGGCCTTGCCGACCGTGGCCGCCTCGCCCCCGGATTGCGCGCCGACCTGATCCGCTTTCGCCGCCATG
>CALKAA010000370.1 GCA_937983495.1 uncultured Gemmobacter sp.
AACAGAGGGCCGCCTAACATAAGCACCTGACCGGAACAAAACCGGTGCAGGTCCAGTGATCCCCCGCATCGGCATGGAAGTGGTAGTCGAATTCCTGGACGGAGATCCGGATAAACCGCTGGTGACGGGGTGCGTGTATAACGGGCGCAATGCCACGCCCTATCCGCTGCCAGCGCACAAGACGAAGTCGGTCTTTCGATCGGATACGCATAAGGGCAATGGCTTCAACGAATTCATGTTCGAAGATGAGAAGGGACAGGAACGCATCTACCTTCACGCCGAGAAGGACCACGAGATCCATGTCGAGAACAACCGCGCCAAGCGGGTCGACCGCAACCAGTCGGAATCGGTGGGCAACAACAAGTCGATCGAGGTGGGCAACAACCATCACGAGGTGATCGGCGGCAACATGACGCTGATGGTGGGGCCGAACAGGCTTCAGGCGGCGGTGACCTCCGCCTTTCAAAAGTTCACCGGCAAGATTGGCGATCTGGCGAACAAGCTTGGCCTGCCGGATGCGCTGAACATGGGCGAGGGCAACCTGATCATCGGCGTGGCCAAGAACAAGGCCGAGACGGTCATGGTGAGTTCGACCGAGGTGGTGGGGGCGGCGAAGACGATGATCGTCGGAGCGGGCTATCAGGTCTCGGTGCAAGGCATCAAGAACGAGAGCGTCATGGTCGGCTCCTACGAAGAAGTCGGTCAGAACAAGATCGTCGTCGCGGGCAAGAAGCTTGAGCTTGTCTGCGGTCGCTCGATGATCCAGCTCAATGAGAATGGCAAGATACGCATTGTCGGCGTCGATCTGGAACTCGAAGGCTCATCCGCGATCCAAGCCAAAGGCGGAAGGATCGACCTGAACTGATGGCCGTAAAGCACGAAGTTTCCAAAACTTTGCCTGACAGGCGCGCCTTGCGCGATGCAAAGCGCAGGGAGTTTCTCGCCGATCATGGGCTTGACCTATGCAATGACCCTTTCGCCATCGCGCTTGGGGCGGAGGAGGCTTTTACCAATATTTGCAAGTGCCTTGATCTGGCCCGAAGCTTGCATGAGGGGGAAAGCTCTGCAATCGAAGGGCTGAGTGCCGAAATCCAAACCCTGTTTCCGGGGCTGGGATGTGGGGCGGTCGCAAGTCTCGACCGTCCGACCCTCGCGTCGGTCGATCCTGATCGGCTGTATCATCACTTCTTCCTGACAAGGCTCTGGTAATGCAGGACGGGGTTCCACAGGATCAGCGTCGGGTCATTCTTGAACGCCTCAAGGTTGACGTCAGCCACATTGATCTTGCCGACGATGAAGCCGCCGTTGACGCCCTGTGGGAGGGCACGATGCGGTTGATTGCCGGGCAGTGGCGCGGTTCATGGGGCGGCTTGCCGGGATCGACGACAATGGGGCTTTCAACGAGGAGGCTGAAGAGGTCAAGGAAGCGCGACGGCTGGTCGTGAAAGCTTTTCAGGATTTCTTCGTCATCGACGCCCGTCAGGCGCTTCAGGACGCGGAAGGGCGTGCCAATGCTCAACGCGCTGCCCTGCTACAGCGCTATCCCGGGGCAACCGGCGTCATTGATCGGATCTATCCTCTGTCAGTTGAATATGGTGCTGATACCCTGTCGCAGATTGCTACGGGATACGGGCTCTTTATGCAGGCTGCCCAAGGTCCCGGTATTGACTATGTCGGGGGCCTTGGCGGTGCGAGCCTTGAAGACCTCGGCCTGTGGGATGGGACTGGCGGGTTTGACGCCTATGAGGCGGCGCAGGCGACACGGGAGGCGTTTCTGAACGACCTCGCCGCGCTGGCAGAAACGATCCAGCAAAGAGAGGCCCTCGATCAGGCGGTGTTCGAGCAGCAAATGCAGAACATCTTCGATCTGTTCGTAGCGGCATGGGAAGAGTTGAAGCAGATTTACGACGATCTGCTCGCCCTGACCCAGCAAGGGCAATACCTTTTTGCGACGCATTACCTTGCCACCTTCGGGGCGCAGGCAGCGCCGGGGATGATCTTGTCCTTTGTCGCCATGGCGATTGCGAATGCGGCCGGCGGTGCGGTCGTTCTGGCCGTCAGCCGGTCGGTGTTTCAGGCCGCTGTGCGTGTGGGCATCACGATCACACCACCGACTCGGCAGCTTCGCAAGGCCGCAGCCAGTGCGATTGTCAGCGTGCACCTGACTCACATGCGGCCTTCTGCGCTGTCCGGTGGCTTCGAACCCGGACGTTCGCTTGGTGCGCTGCGGCCGATCGATACCAACCACCTGCCGCCCGGTGAGCGCCGGCTGGTGGAGACGACCGAGGGCAGCCTTGG
>CALKAA010000371.1 GCA_937983495.1 uncultured Gemmobacter sp.
GAGGGGCGGGCGGAGGAGGGGCGTTCCGGCCCGCTGCGCTTGCCGGTGCTGGACGGTTTGGGGCTTGGCGCGGCGATCCGGCTGGCTTCTGGGCTGGAGGCACCGGGGCTTGGTGCCGTGCCCAGGGGCCTTTGGGGCGCGGCCACCGAAATCTCTCGCGGCAAGGATACGCCCTCGGGCCATTGGGAGCTGGCGGGTGTGCCGGTGCCATGGGATTGGACCTATTTCCCCGATACGCGCCCCGCCTTTCCCGAGACGCTGGTGACGGAAGTCTGCCATTTGGCGGGTGTTGCTGGCATTCTGGGCAATTGCCATGACAGCGGCACTGCGATTATCGACCGGCTGGGGGCCGAGCATCTGCGCATGGGCTGGCCGATCTGCTATACCTCTGCCGACAGCGTGTTCCAGATCGCCGCGCATGAGGAGGTCTTTGGTCTGGAGCGTCTGGTGCAACTGTGCCGCGACCTTGCACCCAGCCTGCATGCGATGAAGGTGGGCCGGGTGATCGCGCGACCCTTTACCGGCACGGAAGGGGCCTTTGCCCGCACCCCGAACCGCCGTGATTTCGCTATCGCCCCGCCCGCGCCCACGCTGCTGGATTGGGTGCTGGGGGCCGGGCGCGTGACCCATGCCATTGGCAAGATCGGCGATATCTTCTCGCATCGCGGGATTTCGCATTTGCACAAGGGCAAAGACGATGCTGCCCTTTTCGATCATCTGGACCG
Source organism: uncultured Gemmobacter sp. (assembly GCA_937983495.1). Taxonomy (GTDB): domain Bacteria; phylum Pseudomonadota; class Alphaproteobacteria; order Rhodobacterales; family Rhodobacteraceae; genus Gemmobacter. The sequence continues at coordinate 726 of CALKAA010000371.1, forward strand.
TATGATTGAGGTGGCAGAGCCCGGTTCCTTGACCTTTGCGAACTTTGTGGAGTTTGACAGCCTTTACGGCCATCGCCGCGATGTTTCGGGCTATGCGCGCGCGCTGGAATGGTTTGATGCCCGCGCAGGTGCCTTCCTTGCGCGGCTGCGGCCCGGCGATTTGGCCATATTCACCGCCGATCACGGCAATGACCCGACATGGTTTGGCACCGAACACACCCGCGAATGCGTGCCGGTTCTGGTGGCAGGCAGGGGCGCGGGCGAGATCGGGGCCTGTGGTTTTGTGGATGTGGCGGCCTCGGTCGCGGCCCATCTGGATGTGCCCGCGCAAGGGCCGGGGAGATCGTTTCTATGAAAGACCTGCCGAAACTGGAGTTGCACCTGCATCTGGAAGGCGCGGCGCCGCCCGCCTTCATTCGCGGGTTGGCCGCCGAGAAACATATTGATATTTCGGGCGTTTTCGATGAGCGCGGCCATTACAGCTATACCGATTTCTGGCATTTCCTGAAGGTCTATGAGGCTGCCACTTCGGTGCTGCAAACACCCGAGGATTACCGCCGCCTGACGCTGGCGGTGTTGGAAGAAAGCGCCGCCCATGGCGTGATTTACACCGAAAGTTTCATCAGCCCCGATTTCTCCGGTGGCCGCGATCTGGCGGCCTGGCGCGATTATCTGGCGGCCATCGAGGATGCCGCAGCCGAGGCCGAGGCGAAGATGGGCATCACCCTGCGTGCCATCGTGACGCCGATCCGCCATTTCGGGCCGGAAAAGGCGCGCGAGGTGGCGATCTGTGCGGCCGAAACGGCGGGGCGCTTTGTCACCGGCTTTGGCATTGCGGGCGACGAGAAGGTGCTGGAACCCAAGGATTATCTCTGGTCCTTCGATTGCGCCCGCGAGGCCGGGCTTGGCATCACCGCCCATGCGGGCGAATGGCGCGGGCCGGAGCATATCCGGGCGACGCTGGCCGCGCTGAACCCCTCGCGTATCGGCCATGGGGTGCGTGCCATCGAAGACCTCGCGCTGGTCGATGAGCTGGCCGAACGTGGCACCGTGCTGGAGGTCTGCCCCGGCTCCAACATCGCACTTGGCCTTTACCCCGATTGGCGCAAGCATCCGATTGGCCAGTTGTTTGACCGGGGCGTGAAGGTCACTGTGTCCACCGATGATCCGCCCTTCTTCCACACCACGATGAGCCATGAATGGGATCGGCTGGCCGAGGCGCTGGACTGGGATCAGGGCGTGTTCGACACGCTGAACCGCACCGCCCTTGACGCCGCCTTCTGCGACGCCGAGACCAAAGACAAGATTGCCAAGAAACTGGAGCCCCGCGCATGACCGAACATCTGACCGTCGTTGATCACCCGCTGGTGCAGCACAAGCTGTCGATCATGCGCGACAAGGAAACCTCGACCGCCGGGTTTCGGCGGCTGCTGAAGGAAATCAGCCTGCTGCTGGCCTATGAGGTGACGCGCGGGCTGGAGATGACGACGACGCGGATCGAGACCCCGTTGCAGCCGATGGATGCTCCCACGCTGGATGGCAAGAAGCTGGCGCTGATTTCCATCTTGCGCGCCGGGAATGGCCTGCTGGATGGCATTCTGGAGCTGATCCCGGCGGCGCGGGTGGGCTTTGTCGGATTGTATCGCGACCCGGAAACGCTGCAACCTGTGCAATATTACTGCAAACTGCCCGATGCGCTGGATGAGCGCATCTGCATCGTGGTGGACCCGATGCTGGCGACCGGCAATTCCAGCGCGGCGGCGATTGATCTGCTGAAGGCGCAGGGAGCCAGGAATATCCGGTTTCTGTGCCTGTTGGCCGCCCCGGAAGGGGTTGCGCGGATGAAAGAGGCCCATCCCGATGTGCCGATTGTGACAGCTTCGCTCGATAGTCACTTGAATGATCACGGTTATATCGTCCCCGGCCTAGGGGATGCGGGCGATCGGATGTTTGGCACAAAATAGAGGGATAAGCCCCTTTACTCGGAAACAATCCTGCGCCAGAATCACCTCCAAGCTACATGGGGGTAGTCAATGCTTCGCAAGTTTGTCACGGCTGCGGTTCTCGCGGCCGTATCCGGGATTTATTCTGTTCATGCCCAGACCGTGTCGCAGATCGGGGGGCCGAAAGAGCTGCCTCCGGCGGGGTTCAAGGGGCAGATGTATGTGGACAGCCGGGGCTGCGTGTTTCTGCGCGCCGGGCTGAATGGCAATACCAGTTGGGTGCCGCGTGTCAGCCGGGATCGCAAGGCGCTGTGTGGCTATCCGCCCACGGCGGCGGCCATGGCGCGACCTGTCGAGGTGGCGACGCCTGCCGAAATAGCCGCGCCCGCTCGGGTTGCCGAGGCTGCGCCTGCGCCGCGCGCCACCGGCAAGCCGCTGAATACGGTTGCCAGCGTGAAAACCCCGCCATCCATCCGCGCAACCGGACCTGCGCGCCCTGTCGATCCCTATCTGGCGCGGGTGCTTCCAGCGCAGGTTGCGCCGCAGGGTGTTGTGGTGGCAAAGGCCCCCGTCGTGTTGCCCCCCGCTGCGGCCCCCTCGGCCATTCGGCATGGTGCCGAGGTGGTGATGCCCGCAACCCGGCTGTCGGGCAATCAGATCGGGTGCTACGAATCCGCGCCGGTGCCGCGCGTGGTGGCCTTGTCGAATGGTGGTTCCGCGGTGCTTTGCACCAAAGGCGATGGGTCGTTGGTCGGGCTGCGTGCGCCGGTTTATGCCAAGGTCGCCATGGGCGAGGGCAACCGCGTCGGGGCCGGGCAGTATGAACCCGCGGGCGTGCCGGTGGCACGGGGCAATATCTCCGCCGATCAACTGGGTAGTTCGCATCGCGCCACGGTGGTGGCAAGATCCGCGCCGGTTGCTTCGGCTCCGGGCCGGGTGGTGGTGCGCAGCAGCGACCTGACCAACCCGCCGGTGGTGGTGCCCGAGGGCTATAAGCTGGCCTGGCAAGATGACCGCCTGAACCCCTATCGCGGCATGGGCACGGCGCAGGGGCAGGCCCAGCAGGATCAGGTCTGGACCCGCGAGGTTCCGGCGCAATTGCAAGGCCAGAACGGTCGGATCGTGGTCTCCAGCAAGGGGCAGGCCGCAGCGCCTGTGCGGCTGCGCGTCTCCTCAAAATCCGAACCCCAGGCACGGGTGAACGCCGCGCCACAGGTGCAGGCCGTTCGGACGGGCGGGCTGTATGTGCAGGTTGGCACCTTTGGCGTGCCCTCGAATGCCGAAGGGGCTCGTGCGCGGTTGCGTGCGGCCGGCCTGCCGACCGGGACGGCGCAAGTGAACAAGGGCGGCAAGGCGTTGCAGATGGTCATGGCAGGGCCCTTTGCGGATAGCGGCTCTGCTCAAGCTGCACTGAATGCCGCGCGGGCCGCCGGCTTCGGAGATGCCTATATTCGGTAATATCCGGTTTTCGCAGGCGTTTGCCAAAAACACGGGCAGAACAAACCTTTCCCCCGGGCCTTGGCCTGGGGGTTTCTTTTGGCACTGTGCGGCTGGATCAATCGGCGCAAATGGCCTGAAGGCTCAGCCAGTCGGCGTCGGGCATCAGCGGCAAGACCTCGCGCCGGGCCATGGGGTCGGCCTCGATCAGCGGCAATACGGTCTCGCCGCTTGGGTCCACGATGCGGGCATAAGGTGTTGAGGGCAATTGTGCCTGCCCAAAACGCGCCAGCAGGATTTCGGGCTCTATTGCGACCGGCATTTGCAGGCCAAGACTGCGGCCGTAGCCTTGCACCGCCTCGGCCTCCAACTCGCCCGAGGTCAACAGATGGAATGTGGCAAAGAAGCCGGCATGGGTGAGGAGAGCAAGCATCGGATCGCTGGCTTTCGCGCGCGTGTCTTCGACCAAAGCAAAACCGGCGGCCACTTCCGGACCAGAGGCCGTCTCGATGAGGCTCCGGTGCAAGCCGATAAAGCCGCCGGGCAGATGCACCGCACGGGCCTGCCCCTCGCGCAGGATTACGATCTTGGGGGCGGTCGGGCCAAAAAGGCGTGATGACAACCGATCCAGCGCGGCCTGCCCGGAAGGATCGCTGCACAGACCGGTAACCTGCGTCAGATCACTCAGCGCCATGCGCCCGATGGCCAGACGAGAGGCAGGCGGCAACATCGAGGCCGTGTGATTGACCAGTGCCCCTGGCAGCAAGGCCCCCATGACCAGCGCAATCACCGCACTGGCTCCAAACAGCAGGCTGCCACGCAACCGGCCCGGGTTGGGCCGCTCTGCCTCCAGCGCGCTACGCACTTTCTCCAAGGCTTCGACCATCAGCGCGTCGTCCAGCTCCAGCGTTTCCAGGGCATCCTGACCGGGGGCGTAAAGCGCCGGAATTTCGCCGGGATTGAGACGCTCCACCGCCGGCAGTGACCAATGCGAAAGCGCCAATTCGCTGCGGGGGTCAGAGATGGTCAGACTACTTTCGCCAAAGGCCACGATGACCTCGCGGCGCTGCAATTCAGGCGCCTCCCGCCAAAGGCCGGTCGCTTCGAGTTTGGCGAATTGCGTGAGCGCGGTGCTGCGCATGTCTGGCCTTAACTGCCCGTTTTGAACAGCTTAGCGTCTGGTCGCGTATCGCACAACTGCATCGGCGGGAAGCCGCCTGTTGCCGGCCGCGCCGGGGGGCTGTCTGCC
>CALKAA010000372.1 GCA_937983495.1 uncultured Gemmobacter sp.
TCAAATCCCCTGCTAGTTCTCTTTCGCTCAATCTGATGATCTTTTGCGCCCATGCGTGGGCAAAGATTTGTTCCCGGCCTTTGCAAGGATGGGTGAAAGCTCAGGGCACGGCCTTTGGGTGCACGACGCCGTATGGGTCTGGACAAGTGCCCACCGTCAGCTTGTTGCAGACACGATCGCTGCGGCCAAGTCGAGAACCGGAGAGGTCATAAGGCTTCGGCAGGTTTTTCTTGCGGAACCTCTTCGGCATCGCGCGGTAGCCTCAGTTCGCGGGGGGGGCGGCCGATCACTTCGCGCAGTTCGTCGAGTTCGATGAAGTTGTCGGCCTGGCGACGCAGGTCGTCGGCGATCATCGGGGGCTGGCTGCGCATGGTCGACACCACCGACACCCGGACACCCGCGCGCTGCAGCGCCTCGACCAGCGGCCTGAAGTCGCCATCGCCCGAGAACAGCACCGCGTGGTCCAGCCGGTGCGCGAGTTCCATCGCATTCACCGCCAGTTCGATGTCCATGTTCCCTTTGACCTTTCGGCGCCCGGCGCTGTCGATATATTCCTTGGCGGGCTTGGTCACCATGGTGTAGCCGTTGTACTGCAGCCAGTCGAGCAGCGGGCGAATTGGCGAATAGTCGTCGTTCTCCAGCAACGCCGTGTAATAGAACGCGCGAAGCAGTTTTCCACGGCGCATGAATTCCTGACGCAAAAGCTTGTAGTCGATGTCAAAACCCAGCGCCTTGCCCGCAGAGTACAGGTTCGCCCCGTCGATGAAGAGCGCCAGACGCTCGTCTTTGTAGAACATGGATGGTCCTTCTTGTCTGGAACCCGTGATGTTGCAACGAACAAACAGCAGCGCCTGAATCCATCGGGCCACAAGACGGGTCGTCGGCGTGCCTGTGGCAGGCATCTGAACAAGCCGAGAGATTCCCCGTTGCCTGCGGTCTGAGGCTTCCAGACCCAGTGTCACGGACGCCTCCCGCAATCAAAGTATCCTTTGCGCCAAACGACATTCTTTCGGGCGCGCATGAACCTGCACCGCCATCAGCCATTCGCGGGTGGCCGCCTCGCGCGTGGCAAAGGCGCTCACCCGGTTTGTCTGCTGGCGATCCGACGCCAGCTACGAGGTGCCGGGGCCCACAAGCAGCGTCACCCGTGCCGCCAGCCCCTGCCAAGGCGAGGCCTGCGGATCACGGCGTCGAAGGGGATTTCCGAATGCCCATCGAGCAGCTTTGCAGTGATAGATCGCCTCGTCAGTGCCATCCGCAGCTTTCATGGCGCACGGAACCTTGAGTGCGGTCATGTCTTCGACACACGCACCCTGATCCGGGACGACTGATGCCAGAAAACAGCCCTTTCAAGCCGTCACGCCCGGGGATGGCGAGGCTCTGCCGACAAGGCGGTCTCTAATAAGAGACCAAGAGCTATCAAAAGATATATTTTTGCTAGAAAAACAGTGTTGCACTCGCACACCTTGAATGCGAGATTTGGGACATGCTTGCTCGCATGCTCGCGCGCTTTTTGCTGTCTTCTCGCCCGTAGTGTGGCAATTCACATGGCACATGAAGCCATCCTGGAACGATTCGATCTTGCACTCAAAATGAAATGGTTTTTGTGCGGCGTCCGGATGCAGGTGTATGTGAGTGATTGCGAGGCAGTTGCATCCGCCTGTGGTGCAACAAGAATTGGGGTAACCGGAAAGTGGCCGCAGACGTCATGAGCTTGTCTCCTAAAACCACCGCCCCCGCCGGGCGATCTGGCCGACAGCCGCTGCGTGTCCTGTTGGTCGATGACCATGCCTTGATCTGCGAGACGCTCGCCCTGGCTCTGACCGACGACGAGTTGACACTCGTGACCGTCAAGACCGTCACCGAAGCCCAGCAGCAGATCGAAGCCAACGGGCGCTTTGACGTGCTGCTACTGGACTACGATGTTCCGGGAATGGAGGGTCTCAAGGGGCTGCGCAGCCTGGCCGAGCAAAACAAGGGCGCAGTGGTCCTTTTTTCGGGTGTCGCCAGCCGCCTTGTGGTCGAGCAGGCGCTGGATGCCGGCGCCAGGGGTTTCATCCCCAAGACGCTGCCGCTGCGCACCCTGAAGCACGCCATCCGGTTCATTGCCGATGGAGAGACATTTCTGCCGGCCGACTACATGCGGTGGACCAGTCAGGGCAATGGCGACAAACTGGGGCTGAAGCAGCGCGAGATGCAGGTTCTGACGCTGCTGTGCGAGGGACTGCAGAACAAGGAAATCGGCCGCCAGATGGGCGTAGAGGAAACCATCGTCAAACTGGACGTCAAGTCGATCTGCCGCAAGCTGGGGGCCAAGAACCGGACCCAGGCTGTCATCGAGGCCCGCAACCGAGGGTTGGCATAGGATCGCCGCGCCGAAGTTTAACGGTTCCAGATGCGTATTCCGGGGAAGCGAGGCAAGGGGTCATGCATGGATCTGAGAAGGTGCAAAGCTTCCGGGTCGCAGTCAGCGTGGTTGAGGATCCTGACACGCTCAGGGCCATGGGCACTGTCATCGATAGCATCCCGACGCCACCGGACTTTCTGACCCTGCATTATGGGTCAGTCCATTCGGCCCACACCTTGCAGGCGCTCGCCACTGCAGCCTTTCCCGGAACAGCCCTGCACGGCGGATCGTCCTGCCTTGGCGTGATGTCCCAGAGCGGCATCGCTGTTGATGGCGGCGCAGGCCTTGGGGTCCTGGCGATCTGGGATCCGGCCGGGGCCTATGGCTCGGCCATGGAACGGATCGGGGCAGATGCAGGGGCTTCGGCGCAGATCGCGCTTCGAGCGGCCCTGGCCCGGGCCGGGCGCCCCAGCGAAGCCCCGCAGGTTGTCTGGCTGACCTCTCCCCCGGGACATGAAGAACTGGTCCTCGCTGGGATCAGGGATGTTCTGGGCCCTCATGCACTGATCGTGGGGGGAAGTTCAGCCGACAATGACGTGGGCGGGGCCTGGACGCAACTGGCGCAGGATGGTGCGGCGGGCGATGGCATCTCGATCTCGGTGCTGTTTCCCTCGGTCCCGTTTGCTCAACTGTTCGAGAACGCCTATGCACCCACCGAATTCCGTGGGCGGATCACCGAGGTCTCGGGGCGCACGGTCCATCAGATCGACGGACAGCCTGCGGGCGCGGTTTACGCGGAATGGACGGGTGGTGCGATCGCGGTCCCTGAGACCGGAGCTCAGACCATTCTGTTGCAGAGCACCTTGTTGCCGCTGGGACGAGAGGTGGGGCAGATCGGCCAGGTGCCCTTTCATCTTCTGGCCCATCCTTTGGCGCTGCATGCTGACGGGCGGCTGGAGCTGTTCGTGGACATGCAGACCGGTCAGGAGATCTGCCTGATGACCGGCACTGCCGACAGCCTGGTCCAGCGTGCCGGGCATATCGCAGAGCTGGCCAGGGAGCAACTCAACGGGAGCCGGCCCAGCGGGGCGCTGGTGATCTACTGCGGAGGCTGCATGCTGTCGGTCCGCGACAGGTTGGATGAAGTCGCCGCATCGCTGTCGCAGGCGCTGCCGGGGACCCCTTTCCTGGGCTTGTTCAGCTTTGGCGAACAGGGTGAAACCGTCCGTGGCACCTCGGAACATGCAAATCTGATGATTTCCTGTCTTGTCTTCGGATCGACCGAAAACAGCCCGCTGCCTGCCGACGACTGAGCGTGAGTCAGTATGGTTACCCAGACGCAGATCCTTCTGACCGAACTGGCCGCGCGCGAACGCCTGTTGCGCGACCAGCGCACCTCGACCGAGCAGGCCGAAACGCTGTTGCAGGTCGTCGATGCGCTGCAGGCCACCGAGACCATGGAAAACGGCTTCGACAGCGCCCTGGAGATCTGCCGCAAGGCGCTGAAGGGCGATGTGGCCGTGCTGCTACAGCGTTCCTCCGAGGTTCTGGAAACGCTGCACGCCAGCGATCCCGCCTTTGGCCTGCCGACCTGGCCGCTGGCGGGCCAGGAGATGCTACGCCCCTTGTGCATCACAAGCATCGGCCACACGCGGCTCAGCGACAGCCTACCCGACGTTGTTCGGGGGTATCACTCTTTGCTGTCCACACCGTTGCCTTGTGTGGATGGGCCGCAGATGGTTCTGGTCTTGTTGTCGCATGGCAAGGCCCGGTTCACGCGATCCCATCAGGTTCTGATTGACCGCATCGGCGGGGTCATGGCGCGCATGATCCGGTCCCGCCATCTGATCCAGCGCAACGCGATCCTGAGCGCCATTGTCGAGGGGACCCCCGCCACGTCGGCCATGGCCGGTGCGGAAGACCGCTCGCTGACTGCGCTCAGCCATGCCTTTGACCGGCTGTCCGCCTGGCAGAACCTGATCATTCAGTTGAACAACGATTTGCTTGGTGCGCCCAGTGCCACGCTCGATGCTGCGATCGACCGGACCCTGGCCGAGATCGGGCAACTGGTCGCTTCGGACCGCACTTATGTGTTTCATCTGACCCCAATGCAGATGCTGGACAATACCCATGAATGGGTAGCACCCGGGATCGAGCCTATGAAGGCGGTGCTTCAGAACGTGCCTGTTGAAGTGATGGAGGACTGGCGCGCTGATTTCGAGGCTGGCCGCCCGGTCTCGATCCCCGATGTCAATGCGCTGCCGGACGAGTCAACCGTGCGCGATACCCTTCAGATGCAGGGTATCCTGTCGCTTCTGGCGGTGCCGATCCTGCATGACGGGGTGCTGATCGGCTTTGTCGGGCATGACTTTGTAAGGGAGCACCGCCGATTCCTGCCCACCGAGGTCCGCCTGCTGCAGTCGGTCGCGAACACCATAGGAGCCGTCGTCGTCCGGCGCTCCGCAGAGGCCGTGGCGCTGAGCGCCCAGGTCAGCCTGGCCCAGGAACGCGACCGGTTGCAGGCGACCCTCTCCGCGCTGCCCGATCTGGTGCTGGAGTTGGATCAGGATGGCCGCTTCACGGGCTATAACGTCGGCGGCGGCATTGAACCGGCGTTTTTCCCCAGAGACTTCCTGGGACGGCAGGTCGAAGAGGTGCTGCCCCCCGATCTGGCGCTCAAGGCCCGCGAGGTGATGCACGATGTCGATCTGCACGGTCACCACACAGGCATCGAATACAGCTTGCCGACCGCGAGCGGCGAGAAGTGGTATGCCGTCTCGGCCGGGGCGCGCCGCAATTCGGGCCGCTCGAATGGCTATGTCTTCCTGATCCGCGATGTCACCGA
>CALKAA010000373.1 GCA_937983495.1 uncultured Gemmobacter sp.
GGATTGGCGCAGCCTTGCCACGCTGGTCGAGGTGGATTCGCTGCCGATCATCGTGGCCATGGTGCGCGAGGGGCGCTTTCTCAGCGTGTTGCCCGCCCATGTGGCCGAACGCTTTCCCGATCTGCCCTGCCTGCCCCTGCCCGCCGATCACGACCAGCGCGTGCTGCTGACCTGGCGCAAGGGTGCACGGGCCGAGAAGGTGGCAAGCCTGCTGCTTTCCGAACTGGGCATCGCGCGCGATCAGTGACCCAGGATCAACGACCCAGGATCAGCTCTGCCGCACGGCTGGCCAGCGCCAGCGTGGGGGCATTGGTATTTGCCGCCGGGATCACCGGCATCGCAGAGGCATCGGCAACACGCAGGCCCCGAACGCCCCGCACCCGCAAATCGGCCTCCAACACGCGACCAAGCGCACAAGTGCCAACGGGGTGGTAATTCGTCTTCACCGTCGCGCGGATATGGGCATCAATGGCCTCGGCATCAAAGCGCGCCGGCATCAGCGCCCCCGTCACTATCCCGGCCAGCGGTTCTGCCGCCAGAATGGCCCGCGCCGCCGCGATCCCGTCGCGCATCGCCTGAAAATCCGCCGCCACGCGCAGAAAACCGGGGTCCACCAGCGGCAGGCCATCCGGGTCTGCCGGGTTGAGGCGGACCGAACCACGCGATTGCGGGCGCGCAAGGCAGGGTGTCAGCGTCAGGCCCCAGGTCGGGTCCAGCCCGCTGACCGTACGATCCAGATAGACCGTTGGCACACAATATAGCTGGATCAAGGGGCGCGGATCATCGCCCATCGGCAGAAAGGCGCAGGCCTCCACCCCGGTTGAGGTCACAGGCCCGCCGCGTGTCAGCAGATAGCGCAAGCCATGGCGCAGCATGGCAAAGCCACGATCCTGCCCGAAATAGCCCATGCCGCGGCGCAGCCCGCTGATCACCGGCACCTCGCAATGGTCTTGCAAGCCCTGCCCCACGCCCGCCAGATCGGCCCGCACCGGCACCCCTGCCGCGTGCAACTGCGCCTGAGGGCCAAGCCCCGAGCGCAGCATCAGATGCGGGCTCGCCAGTGCGCCAGCGGTCAAGATCCCCTCGCGCGCGGCCTCGGCCTGGCGGGTCTGGCGGCCATCGTGATATTCGGCCCCCACCACCCGGTCGCCCTGCATCAGCAGCCGCGTCACCCGCGCGCCCGTCACCAAGCGCAACAGCGGGTTGCCCTTCAGCGGTACGAGAAACGCCTTGGCCGCCGAACAGCGCCGCCGCGCCCGCCCGTCGATCGTGTGCTGCATCCGCCCGGCCCCCGCCTGCACCGGGCCGTTGAAATCCTCGTTCAAGGGAATGCCGATTGTCGCGCAGGCCGCCAGAAACGCCGCCGTCACCGGGTTCATATGGCCTAGATGCGACACTTTCAGCGGGCCATCCGTGCCGTGATGGCGGCCGCCCAACTCGGCATTGCCTTCCATCCCGGTGAAGTGCCGCAGCATGGCAGCCGCCCCCCAGCCTGCATCGCCACTCGCCTCGGCCCAAGCCTCATAGTCCTGCGCCTGCCCGCGCAGATAGACCATGGCATTGATCGCAGATCCACCGCCCAACAGCCGCCCTTGCGGGATGATCATGCTGCGCCCATCCAGCTGCGGCTGTGGCACCGTGGGGTAGTATTTCAGGAAGCGTTCGGAGTTCAGGAATTTCATGTAACCCGCCGGAAGGTCCAGCAGCGGATGGCCGCGCGCCGGGCCTTCCTCCAGCACCAGAACCTCGGCCCCCGCCTCCACCAGCCGCGCCGCGATCAGACACCCCGCCGAACCCGCGCCAATGACGATGTAATCAACCATTGTTCAACGCCTGATAAACCGCCCGGAACCGGGCGCGGCGCGCGCCATAGGCCTCGGCCAGTGCTGGATCGGGCTGCACCTCGGCGCGCAGGCCGGGGGCGGCGAAATCCTTGGGCTGGAAACGCGGCGAAAGGCAGGCTCGCGCCAGTTTGGCAGCGCCATAGGCTGCGCCGAAATCCCCTGCCTCGGGGATCAGCAGCGTGAGACCGGTTGCCGCTGCGATGATCCGCAGCCAAGCGTTCGATCTTGCCCCGCCGCCCACAGCATAAACCGCACCCAAAGGGCCGCCGGTGCGGGTCAGCGCATCATGGCAATCGGCAAAGGCGAAGCCCACGCCCTCCATGACCGCCTGCACCAGCGCCGCCGGGTCGGTGCCCGCCGACAGACCAATGAAAGCCCCCCGCGCAGCCGGGTTGTTATGTGGTGTCCGCTCGCCCGACAGATAGGGAAGGAAAGTCACCTCTGATGGCACCATCACCTGATCGGGCACCAGCCCGGCCAGCGCGGGCGCGGTGCCGCCCAGTTGTCGCGCCAGCCAAGTGAGACTATCCACCGCCGAGAGCGTCACCCCCATCTGATGCCAGCGCCCCGGCACCGCATGGCAAAAGGCATGCACCGCCTCTGCGGTATTGGGGGCAAAGCGTTCGGTCGCGGTGAACAAGACGCCCGAGGTGCCCAAGCTCAGGAACCCCGCCCCCGGAGCCAGCAACCCCATGCCGCAGGCCGTGGCCGCATTATCGCCGCCGCCGCCTGCCACTGGCACGCGGGCCACACCCCATTCCGCCGCCACCTCGGCCCGCAAGACACCCGATTGCGCTGTGCCCTCGATCACCGCGGGCATCTGGCTTTCGCTCAGACCCGTGGCCTCCAGCAAGGGGGCCGACCAGCGCCGCGCCGCCACGTCAAGCCACAGCGTTCCGGCAGCATCCGACATATCGGAGGCATGGGTGCCGGTCAGCCACAGGCGCACATAATCCTTGGGCAACAGCACCCTGGCGATGCGGGCGAACAGCTCCGGCTCGTGTTTGGCCACCCACAAGAGCTTGGGCGCGGTAAAGCCCGCCATGGCGATATTGCCGCCAATGCCGCGCACATCGACCCGCGCCTCCAATTCGGCACATTCCGCGCCAGATCGCCCGTCATTCCACAGGATGCAGGGCCGCAGGGGCCGGTCATCGGCCCCGAGCAGCGTGGCCCCATGCATCTGCCCCGACAGCCCCACCGAGGCCAGTGTGGCAAATTCTGCCGGATGCGCGGCGCGCAGGCCCGACACCGCCTTGCGCGTGGCGGCGATCCAATCTTCCGGGTCTTGCTCGGACCAGCCGGGTTTCGGGCGGCTGACGTGCAAGCCCGCATCATGGCTGCCGATGACGCGCGCGGCGTCATCCATCAAGAGCGCCTTCACACCGGAGGTGCCAATGTCGATCCCCAGATGCACCCGCTCAGCCCCGCATGCTGATCTGGATCTTCACATCCGTGGGCAGGGCCTCCACCGCGCGGTCAAAGGCCGCGATGCTGTCTGCAAAGGGCAGCGTGGCCGAGATCAGCGGCTTGAGGTTCACCTTGCCCGACCCCATCAGCGCAATCGCCCGGTCATAGACATTGGCATAGCGGAAGACCGTCTCCACCCGCGCCTCGCGCGCTTGCAGGCCCACGATGTCGAACGGCACCGGGTCCACCGGCATGCCCACCAGCACGATGGCCCCGCCAGGTGCCACGATCTGCGGCAGGTCCAGAATGGCGCTGGCCGCCCCTGAACATTCAAACACCACATCGGCACCCCAGCCAGCGGTTTCTTGGGCCACCACATCGCGCAAGGGCCGCTCGCGCAGGTTCACCGCCGTGATGCCAGGATATTGCGCGATAATGTCGAGCTTCGGTTGCGCCAGATCGGAGATGATCACCCGCGCACAGCCCCCGGCCAGCGCGGCCAAGGCCACCATCATGCCAATCGGCCCGGCCCCGGTCACCACTGCCACATCGCCCGGCCTGATTTTCGCCCGCAAAGCCGCCTGCATGCCGATGGCAAAGGGCTCTACCATCGCGCCCTCGGCATAGCTCACGCTCTCGGGCAGCTTGTAGGTATAGGCCGCCGGATGCACCACCTCCGGCGCAAGACAGCCATGCACCGGCGGCGTGGCCCAGAACTGCACCGCCGGATCGACGTTATAGATGCCCAGCTTGCTGGCCTTGGAGTTCGGGTCAGGAATGCCCGGCTCCATACAGACCCGATCCCCGACCGCCAGATGAGTGACAGCAGCGCCGACGGCGATCACCTCGCCCGCTGCCTCATGCCCCAAGACCATCGGCGCATTCACCACAAAAGGCCCGATCTTGCCATGGGTATAGTAATGCACGTCAGACCCGCACACGCCCACGGTATCCACCGCGATCTTCACGTCATGCGAGCCAACCTCTTGCGGCAGGTCGATCTCGCGCAGGGCAAGACGGCCCTTTTCCTCCAGAACCAGCGCCTTCATGCTGCCACCTCCGGCTCCAGAATGACCTTGAGAGAAGCGCGACCATCGGCGGCAATCTCGATCCCCTCGCGAAAGCGCGACAGCGGCAGACTGTGGGTCAGAATATCCTCCATCGGCAAGCGCCCCTCGGCAATCATGCGAATGGCATGGGGATAGGTATTGGGCGAGAGATGCGCGCCGTGGATGTTCAATTCCTTGCTGTCGCCGATGATGGTCCAATCCACCGTCACCGGGTCTTTGAACACCGAAAACTCCACAAAAGTGCCCAGCTTGCGAATGGCCAGCAGCCCCTGTTCCACCGATTTACCCGCGCCCGTGGCCTCGATATAGACATCGCAGCCATAGCCATCGGTCAGATCGCGGATCGCCTGCACCACATCCATTTCCGCCGGGTTCATCACGATATCCGCACCGCAGCGTTTGGCCAGTTCCAACCGATGCGGGTTCAGGTCCAGCGCAATCAGCTTGGCCGGGTTCTTCATCCGCGCCGCCGCCACCATGCCAAGACCAAGAGCGCCGCAGCCCGAAATCACCACCACATCGTTGAAGCCGATATTGCCCCGGTTCACCGCATGGATCGAACAGCCCAAGGGTTCGACAAACACGCCGTGGCGCGGGTCCATCCCCTCGGGCAGGCGATAGTTGCGCGATTTGGCAGGGAAGATCATATACTCCGCCCAAGACCCTTGGGTGATCCGGTGAAATCCATAAAGATCATGGGGTTGGCACATCCAGTAATTGCCCTCGCGGCAGAACCGGCATTCACCACAGGGCACGATCTGCTCTGACACCGCGACATCGCCCACGGCCAGCCCATGCAGCGCACCCGCGCCTTCGCCAAGCGCCACCACGCGGCCCACAAATTCATGGCCGGGGATCACATCGGTTTCGACGTAAGCCTTGCGATTGGCATCGCCCCAGAACATCGGCGTGCCCTGAAAGCATTTCACATCGCCCGCGCAGATGCCCGCTGCGATCACCTTCACCAGCACTTCGCCGGGGCCGGGTTGCCGCACAGGCCGGGTTTCCAGACGGTAATCGCCCGGCCCATGGCAGACAACCGCTTGCATCACTTCAGGAATTTGGCTCATCTTTGGTCACCAGCAGGTATAGCCGCCATCCGCCGTCACGACCGAGCCGGTCATGTAGCTGGAGGCGCTTGAGGCAAGGAACAGAACGATGGAGGCGATCTCCTCCGGCTGGCCCGCGCGGGCCATCGGGGTCAGCTCCATCCATTTGGCCGCCATGACCGGATCATCCACCATGGCATATTTGGTCATCTGCGTTTCGATATAGCCCGGTGCCACGGCATTCACCCGCACACCCCGCCCGGCCCACTCCGCCCCCATCGAGCGCACCAGATGATGCACCGCCGCCTTTGAGGCGTTGTAATAGCTCTGGTTTTGCGGGCGGTTGGAAATATCGCCCGAGATCGAGCCGATGGCGACGATGGAGCCCTTGCCCGCCGTCAGCATCTGCCCGCCAAAGGCCCGCGCGGTATACAGAACGCCGTAGAAATTGGTGTTCATCACATCGTGCACCAGCGCATCGCCCGCCAGTTCGGCAGCAGTGCCAGACCGCGCAATGCCCGCATTCGCCACCACCACATCCAGCGGCCCCAGTTTGGCGGCCAGCGCATCAGCGGCGGCGCTGTCAGTCACGTCCAGCACCTGCCATTCGGCGCTGTGCCCCGCCGCCGCCAGATCGCCCGCCACCTTTGCCAACAAAGCCTCGTCGCGCGCGGTGAGGATGACATGCGCCCCCGCCTCGGCCAATGCCTGCGCGCAGGCCAGACCGATGCCTTGGCTCGCCCCCGTCACCAGCGCACGCTGGCCCTTCAGGCTGAACCTCTCCAGAATGCCCATGGCTTACCTCACCCGCTGGCCGGTTGCGGTGTCGAAGAACAGCGCCTGCCCGGCGCCCAGATCAAAGCGCAGCGCCGTGCCAAGCGCGGGGCGGAAGCGCTTGTCGCAGCGCAGGTTCACCCGATGCGGCCCCATTTGCAGCACGATGTAAGTGGCCTCGCCCGTGGGTTCGACCTCGTAAACCGTGCCGAAGAAACGCCCGGTTTCCGTGACCGTGGTATCCTCGGCCCGGAACCCGAGCGTGATCTTGCCCGCGCCGGGGCACGGCAGACCTGCCACGCCCGGCCCGGTGAACTGACCCTGCGCGCCCTCGCCCGCCACGAAATTCATCGGCGGCGAACCGATGAACCCCGCAACAAAGATATTCGCCGGGTCGTCATAGATCTCGTCCGGGGTGCCAACCTGTTGAATCGCGCCATCATTCAACAACACCACCCGATCGGCCAGCGTCATCGCCTCGATCTGGTCATGGGTCACATAGATCATGGTGACGCCAAGGCTGCGTTGCAGATGCTTGATCTCGGCCCGCATCGCCACCCGCAGTTTGGCATCCAGGTTCGACAAGGGCTCGTCCAGCAGGAACACACCGGGCGAGCGCACCAAAGCCCGCGCCAAGGCCACCCGCTGCCGCTGCCCGCCCGACAGATCGCGCGGGAAGCGGCTCAGGTAAGGCGTCAGGTCCACCTTCTTGGCCGCCGCCTCGATCTGCGCTTGCCGCTCGGCCTTGGCGACCTTGGCCACTTTAAGCGGATAGCCGATATTGTCGGCCACGGTCATATGCGGATAAAGCGCGTAATTCTGGAACACCATCGCCACGTTGCGGTCGCGCGGATGCAGTTGCGTGACATCGCGGCCATCAAAGCGCAGCGTGCCTGCGGTGATCGCCTCCAGCCCGGCAATCATCCGCATCGTGGTGGATTTGCCGCAGCCCGAAGGCCCCAGCAGCACCAGAAACTCGCCATCGGCAATATCAAGGTCCAAGGGCTTCAGCACCGTCACGGCGCCATAACTCTTGCCGACCCCTTCAAGGGTGACGCGGCTCATGTCTTATCCTTTTCTGATGATCCACTGACCGAGGACGACCGACAGCAGGGTGGACACCCAGAGCGGCGCGAAGGGTTCCAGGAACCGCATCCACAGCAGCGAAATGGCGACGAACAGCACGACCGAGATGAAGATGCGGTCGAAGGTGTTGGTCTTGATGGGCAGGAAACCGGATTCCTGGGCCATGACTTATCCTTTCACGGCGCCGGCGGTCAGCCCGCT
>CALKAA010000374.1 GCA_937983495.1 uncultured Gemmobacter sp.
TACGATATTGGTCAGTGACTGGAGTTCAGACGTGTGCTCTTCCGATCTCTTCAAGTATCTGTGGCAGGCCAGCCTTGAAGTGCTGAACTTCCTGCCCATCGAATCGGTTGACCCGTTCACCGGCGTGATCGTGACTGGCTATGGGGCCCCTCCCGGTGGCGGCCGTGCCTATCGCGCGACGATCTATGTCAGCGACCCGGCACTGGATGCGCGGTCGCTGAAAGTTTCGCTGCAAGGCCGCGGCGGTGGCGCGGTCTCGGCGGAGACACAGCGCGCTGTGGAGGATGCGATTCTGACCCGCGCCCGGCAATTGCGCATCCGCGACAGCAAGTTGTAACACCGGGTAACATCGGGCGGGCGCGCAAAGCACGCGCCCGCGCCATGCTTGGGCTGGACCTTCTCCCCGCCTCCGGTGTAATTCCGCGCGGTATCCCTGCGGAATGAGGCCAGCATGTCGCGTTATGAACCCAGCCAGATCGAAGCCGATTGGCAAAAGACCTGGGATGAGGCCGGTGTGTTCACCGCCCGGCGCGATGCGGCCAAGCCGAAATATTATGTGCTGGAGATGTTCCCCTATCCGTCGGGGCGCATCCATATGGGCCATGTGCGCAATTACACCATGGGCGATGTGGTGGCGCGCTACAAATCCTCCTGCGGGTTTTCGGTGCTGCATCCGATGGGCTGGGATGCCTTCGGCATGCCCGCCGAAAACGCGGCGATGGAGAAGGGTGGACATCCGCAAGACTGGACCTATGGCAATATCAAGGTCATGAAGGACCAGATGAAGCCGCTGGGCCTCAGCATTGACTGGAGCCGCGAGGTTGCGACCTGCCACCCGGGGTATTATGGCCAGCAACAGGCCATGTTCATCGACATGATGGAAAAGGGTCTGGTTTACCGCAAGGCGGCCATGGTGAACTGGGATCCGGTTGATATGACCGTTCTGGCCAATGAGCAGGTGATCGACGGCAAGGGCTGGCGCTCGGGCGCGGCGGTGGAACGGCGCGAGCTGACCCAGTGGTTCTTCAAGATCTCCGACATGGCCGAAGATCTGCTGGAGGCACTGGACGGTTTGAAAGACTGGCCCGAGAAGGTGCGCCTGATGCAGGCCAACTGGATCGGCAAGTCGCGCGGGTTGCAATTCGCGTTTGAAACGGTCGGCGCGCCCGAGGGCTTTGACAAGCTGGAGGTTTACACCACCCGCCCCGACACGCTGATGGGCGCGAGTTTCGCGGGCATCAGCCCCGATCACCCGATGGCCAAGGCGCTGGCGGGCGATCCTGCGGTCGAGGCATTCCTTGCCCTGTGCCGTCAGGGCGGCACCACCGCCGAGGCGCTGGAAACCGCCGAGAAGATCGGCTTTGACACCGGCATCCGCGTCAAGCATCCGCTGGACCCCAGCATCGAGCTGCCGGTCTGGATCGCCAATTTCATCCTGATGGATTACGGCACCGGCGCGATCTTCGGCTGCCCTGCGCATGACCAGCGCGATTTTGAATTCGCCACCAAATACAGCCTGCCCATCACCCCGGTCTTTGTGGCCGAAGGGGCCGAGGATGCCGCGCTGACCGAGGCCTTCACCCCGATGAAATCGGAAAAGGTCCGCTATATCCGTGGCATCAGCGGCGAAAAGCTGATGACCGGGGATGAGGGCGTGGCCGAGGCCATCGCGCTGGCCGAATCCCGCGGCTTTGGCCAGGGCGTCACCAAGTTCCGCCTGCGCGATTGGGGCGTCTCGCGCCAGCGCTATTGGGGCTGCCCGATTCCGGTGGTGCATTGCCCAACCTGCGGCGTGGTGCCGGAGCGCAAGGAAAACCTGCCTGTCGAACTGCCCTATGACGTGAGCTTTGACAACCCGGGCAACCCGCTGGAGCGCCACCCGACCTGGCGCGATTGCACCTGCCCGAAATGCGGCGCAGCGGCCAAGCGCGAAACCGACACGATGGATACCTTTGTCGATTCGAGCTGGTATTACGCCCGCTTCACCGCGCCGCGTGCCACCACCCCCACCGTGGCGGAAGATGCCGCCTATTGGATGAATGTCGATCAATATATCGGCGGCATCGAACATGCGATTCTCCACCTGCTCTATTCGCGCTTCTTCGCCCGCGCGATGAATGAGACGGGTCACCTGCCCACGGCAGCACGCGAGCCGTTCAATGCCCTGTTCACGCAAGGCATGGTGACGCATGAGATTTACATGACCGAGCAACCTCTCAGGAGAGACGGCACCTCGAAACGTGATGGCGGTCAGACATACTCTGGCCTGCGCAAGGTTTATCATCTGCCCGAGGACGTGGATCGCCGTGAGGATGGTGTTTACTTGAAGGCTGATGGGCGTAAGGTCGAAGTCATCCCCTCGGCCAAGATGTCGAAGTCAAAGAAGAATGTCGTCGATCCGATGAACATCATCGCGGAATTCGGCGCCGATACCGCGCGCTGGTTCGTCATGTCAGACAGCCCGCCCGAGCGCGATGTGGAATGGACGGCCTCGGGCGCTGAGGCCGCCCATAAGCATCTCAGCCGCGTCTGGAACCTGTGCTCGCGCATCGGCGAAATGCCCGCCGATCATCAGGGCAAGGAAGATGCCGCCCTGCTGAAAGCCACCGCAAAGGCAATTGATGAAGTCACGCGCGGCATCGAGACCTTCGCCTTCAACAAGGCCATCGCCTCGCTTTATGCCTTCACCAATACGCTGGCCAAGGCCGATGCCTCGACTCCGGTGATGAAAGAGGCGATCCGCACCCTGGCGCAGCTCATGTCGCCCATGGTGCCGCATATCGCCGAATCGATCTGGTCCTATCAGGGCGGCGCGGGGCTTTGCGCGCAGGCCCCCTGGCCCAAGGCCGATCCGGCGCTGCTGATCGACGATACCGTCACCCTGCCGATCCAGATCAACGGCAAGCGCCGGGCGGAAATCGTGGTGCCGAAGGATATGCCCGCTTCCGAGATTGAAAAGCTGGCGCTCGCGGACGAGGATGTGGTGAAGTTCTTGGCCGGGCAGCCGGTCAAGAAGATCATCGTGGTTCCGGGGCGCATCATCAATGTCGTGGCATAAACGCCGTCAATTCATGGCCCTGGCCGGGGCAGCCCTGACCACGGGGATGGCGGGCTGCAC
>CALKAA010000375.1 GCA_937983495.1 uncultured Gemmobacter sp.
GGCTGCCAATGTGCCGGGTCGATCAGGCCCGCGAGGCCAAAGCGCCCGCCGCCGCCCATGCCGCCACTTTCGCGCCGCCCGTTCTGTTCGACGATGACCGAGATATTGAGCCGCGCCATGGGGCGCACATCGCGCAGCCGCAACCCCTCGGGGCGCAGGATCTCCACCTCTTGCAGCCCCGCGCTCAGGCTGGCCGAGACCTGCACCACCCGCGGGTCCAGCCCCCGGGTGAAGGCGTCGATCTCTTTCAGCACGTCGATCTTGCCCGCAAAGCTCGCGTCCGCCATCGGGTCGGCATCGCTGTAAAGCCGCCGATTGGTGCCCTTGGGGGCATCGGCCAGCGTGCCGCCGCCATCGCCCACTGCCAGCCGCGCCGTTTCCACCGCCCGCTTCACCGCGCTTTCCGAGATTTCGGTGGAATGGGCATAGCCCGCCACCTCACCCTTCACCGCGCGCAGGCCGAAGCCTTCGGAGGCATCATAAGAGGCCGTCTTGATGCGCCCGTCATCCAGCACCAGGGCCTCGGAGCGTTTGCGTTCCAGGAACAGCTCTCCATCCTCGGCCCCTGCGACAGCCTGTCGCAGCAGGGCCAGCGCGCGCGTCTCATCCAGCAGGGTGTCGAACGGGCGGAAGGCGTTATCGCTCATGGGATGTCCTTGATCCATGTCAAATGCTGCGGTTCGGGCGGCGGATTGTCGCACGTTTCGCTTGTCGTTCCGTGCCTAATATGGTTTCAAGGTCAATACAAACAACGGGATTCTGCCCGCAAATCGGGCATGGTCGAAAAGCGGACAAAAAGCCGCAGACGAACGGGATGACACTGATGCAATTCAAGAAGACCCTTTCGGGGCTCGCTCTGGCCATGGCGGCCCTTCCGGCTTACGCACAAGAGCTGCCGGTGATCGGCAAGCCGGTCGATGGTGCCATGGGCTTTCAGCCCGCCGCAACCGAGCTGGCCGTAGACATCCACTGGCTGGATGGCATGCTGAACTACATCATCGTCGCCATCACCCTGTTCGTGCTGGGCCTGATGCTGTACAGCTTTGTGCGCTTCAACCGCCGCGCCAACCCCAAGCCCGCGACCTTCACCCATAACACCCCCATTGAAATCGCCTGGACCCTGATTCCGATCGTGATCCTGGTCGGCATCTTCGTCTATTCGCTGCCGGTTCTGTTCAAGCAGCAGGAAATCCCGGAAGGCGAAGTGGTCATCAAGGTGACCGGCTATCAGTGGTATTGGGGCTATGAATACGTCAAGGACGGCGTGACCCCGGTGGAAGAAGGGGCCGAGCCCGTGGCCTTTGAGAGCTTCCTGCTGGAGCGCGACAAGCTGGCGGCGCATGGCTATGACGACAGCGACTATCTGCTGGCCACCGACACCGCCGTCGTGGTGCCCGTGGGCAAGGTTGTCGTCATGCAGGTGACGGCCGCCGACGTGATCCATAGCTGGACCATTCCCGCCTTCGGCGTGAAACAGGATGCCGTGCCCGGCCGTCTGGCGCAGCTCTGGTTCAAGGCCGATATGGAAGGCGTCTTCTTCGGTCAATGCTCCGAACTTTGCGGCAAGGACCACGCCTATATGCCGATCACCGTCAAGGTCGTGTCGGAAGCCAAATATGCCGAATGGCTTGCCAAGGCCAAGGCGGGCGATGTGCAACTGTCGTCCATCGCCGCCCCGGCCGCGCCGGTGCAGCTCGCCGCGAACAACTGATCGCCCGATCGGGTGATCCGTTACGGCACTTCGGAGGAAGGCAGGGCGGGCAGCGCGTGACAGGCGGGCTGCCCGAACCCACCGGGAGGATCGGAATGAGCGATATTCACGCCAATGGTGACATGACCCGTGAGGGAGAGGCTGGCTTCGGCGATTACGTCGCGCTGCTCAAGCCCCGGGTCATGTCTCTGGTGGTGTTCACCGCGCTGGTGGGCCTGCTGGTCGCGCCAGTGCCAGTGCATCCCTTTGTCACCTTCACCTGCGTCTTGTTCATCGCGCTTGGCGGTGGCGCTTCGGGCGCGCTGAACATGTGGTGGGACAGCGACATCGACCGCATCATGCGCCGCACCAAGGGCCGCCCGATCCCCGCAGGCCGCGTGCAGGAGGGCGAGGCGCTTGGCCTTGGCCTCGCGCTCTCGGGCATCAGCGTCATGATGCTGGCGCTGGCCGCCAATATCGCCGCCGGGCTGCTGCTGGCCTTCACCATCTTCTTCTATGTGGTGATCTATTCGATCTGGCTGAAACGCTCGACCCCACAGAATATCGTGATCGGCGGGGCCGCCGGGGCCTTCCCGCCCATGATCGGCTGGGTCTGCGCCACGGGCTCTGTCAGCATCGAGGCGGTGCTGATGTTCCTGCTGATCTTCATGTGGACGCCGCCGCATTTCTGGTCGCTGGCGCTGTTCATGAATGCCGATTACGAAAAGGCCGGGGTGCCGATGCTGACCGTGACCCATGGCAAGCGCGCGACCCGCAATCACATCCTCGTCTACACCATCGCGCTGGTGCCCTTCGCGCTGGCGGCGGGCTTCACCTCCATCGGCGGGCCCGCCTATCTGGCTGTGGCCGGGGTGCTGAACGCGCTGTTCCTCTGGGGGGCCTTCCGCCTGTGGCGCCGCGACGAGGCGCAGGCCGAGGCCGATGGCTACGCTGCCGAAAAGCGCTTCTTCAAATTCTCGCTCCTGTATCTGTTCCTGCATTTCACCGCTTTCCTGCTGGAAGCCGGGCTGAAATCCTATGGTCTGGGGGGCTGGTAAGATGGCGCTGAACACGCAACACGAGATTCACAGCCGCCGCCTTGGCCGTAACCTTGGCTTGGCGCTGGTGCTGCTGGCCTTTGTCGCCCTGGTTTTTGGCCTCACTGTGGTCAAGGTCACACGCGGTGACCCGATGCAGGGCTTTGACCATACCGTGCGGCCCGAAATGGCCCCCGTGACACAGCCGGAGGCCGGACAATGACCACCGCATCCCCCAACCGCACCGCTTTCAAACTGCTGGGCGTCGCGCTCACCATGGGCGCGCTCAGCTTTGCCGCCGTGCCCTTCTACGACTGGTTCTGCCGCGTGACCGGCTTTGGCGGCACCACCTCGGTGGCCACCAGCGGCTCGGATGTCATTCTGGATCAGACGGTTCTGGTGCGCTTCGACGCCTCCAGAGAAGTCGGCATGCCCTGGGATTTCAAACCGCAGCAGCGCGAAATGCGGGTGCGCATCGGCGAAACCGCGATTGCCTTCTACGAGGCGCACAACCCCAGCGACAAAGCCGTCGCGGGCACCGCAAGCTATAACGTCACCCCCGATGCGGCGGGTGGCTATTTCAGCAAGATCGAGTGTTTCTGCTTCACCGAACAGGTGCTGGCCCCCGGCGAAACCGCCATCATGCCGGTCACCTTCTTCGTGGACCCCGAGATCGTGAAGGATCGCGAGGGCCAGTTCGTGAAGGAAATCACCCTGTCTTACACCTTCTACCAAACCGCGCTGCCGGACGATACGCAGGCCGCGCTGGCTGTCCCGCAGGCCGGGGCGGTCAATTAAGAACACCAACGAGGGATCAAGAAGAATGGCCCACGCCAAGAACCACGACTATCACGTTTTGCCGCCCTCGATCTGGCCGTTCCTCGGCTCGGTCGGTGCCTTCATCATGCTTTACGGCGCGGTGCTGTGGATGCACGGCTCCGGCCCCTGGATGGGGCTGATCGGCTTCGTGATGGTGCTTTACGTCATGTTCGGCTGGTGGGCCGATGTGGTGCATGAGGGCCAGACCGGCGATCATACCCCGGTCGTGCGCATCGGCCTGCGCTATGGCTTCATCATGTTCATCATGTCCGAAGTCATGTTCTTCGCCGCCTGGTTCTGGTCGTTCTTCAAACATGCCATGTATCCGATGGGGCCGCTCTCGCCGCTGGTCGATGGCGTCTTCCCGCCGGAAGGCATCCAGACCTTCGATCCCTGGCACCTGCCGCTGATCAACACCCTGATCCTGCTCTGCTCGGGCTGTGCCTGCACCTGGGCGCACCATGCCCTCGTGCATGAGAACAACCGCAAGGATCTGGTGAACGGTCTGGCGCTGGCCGTTGTGCTGGGTCTGATCTTCACCGTGCTGCAAGCCTATGAATACAGCCATGCCGCCTTCGGTTTCGCCGGCAATATCTATGGTGCCAACTTCTACATGGCGACCGGCTTCCACGGCTTCCATGTCGTCATCGGCACCATCTTCCTGCTGGTCTGCATGATCCGCGCGCTGAAAGGTCACTTCACCCCCGAACAGCATGTCGGGCTGGAAGCCGCCGCCTGGTATTGGCACTTCGTCGATGTGGTCTGGCTGTTCCTGTTCGCCGCCGTCTACGTCTGGGGCCAGTAAGCCCTTGTGGGGCGCGCAGGCCGCGCCCCCTGATCTTCCCTCGCAAGCGCGGGCCTTGTAGAGAGGTCCGCGCTTTTCTCATTTTCCAGAGGCCGCGATGCACCGCAAGATGATCCTTCCTTTGCTGTTCGGCCTGATCGGTGCCGCGATCCTTGTGGCGCTTGGCACATGGCAGGTGCAGCGGCTGGCGTGGAAACAGGGCGTCATCGCGGCGGCGGAGGCGCAGATGCAGGCCGCCCCCGCGCCCTTGCCCGCCACGCCTGACGCGGAGGCCGACCGCTACCGCCCCGTCC
>CALKAA010000376.1 GCA_937983495.1 uncultured Gemmobacter sp.
CCGCCCTTGGCCTGACCGAAGGGGGCTTTGCCGCCGCCCTCACCGCCGCCAAACAGGCCTCCTCCATGAAGGCCAACCCGGTGGCGTTGAATGACAGGCAATTGGCAGCGATCCTCGCGCGGGCTCTGTAGCCCTTGGGCGGATCAGGAAACGCACCGCGTTTCCCCGCCCATGTGGGAACACCTCCCCGTAACCGTAGCAACTTACGACCGAGAGGCCAGAGCCCGCCCGGTGGGTGCGAAGCACCCGCCCCCCGCAGGGCGGGCGCTGGCCGTTGGCTTCGGGCCAACGGCCCGATGTGGAAACGGCACCGCATGACCTCGGCGATGGCCGAGGCCAAATCTCACCGTTTCGGCGGCAGAAACGTCAGCCCATATTGGGCATAGGCCGCCGCGATCCGGCCATCGGCCAAGGCCGCCGTCACCGCATCATCCAGCGCATAGGCCAGATCGCGGTGGCTGGTATGCACCGCCAGCCCCAGCGTCCAGCGCCCAAGCGCAAAGCCCGCCAAGGGCGGTTCATGCACCCTAACCCCTTGCACGGCACCAAATTCCAGCTGCGCCTGTGGCCCCATTGCCGCCATGGTCTCGCCCGCCGCGAGCGCCGCCATCCCCTCGGCCATCGTGCGATGCCGCCGGATCATCGGGCCAATATCGCCGCCGGGAAACGAGGTCAGATAGAAATCGGCAATCGAGTCATTCTCCACCGCCACCGGATCAAAGCGGAAGAACGCGGGCACCGGCCCGCCCTCATCGCGGCCCCCTTGCGGGTTCGCCACCGCGTCAGGGTAGGCCTCGGCACGATAGGCAATGGCGATCTGCTCATCGGCATATTGGCCGGTGAACACCACCTGATCAATCTTGCAGGTCAGATCGCTGTTATAGGGCACCCGCAGCATCACATTTGCCACCGGTTCCTTCTGCACACCACCACGCCAGACATTCGCCATCAAGTCGGTCTGGATCGTCTCGCCCGCTTGCACAAAGCGAAATTCCGGTTCCACACCAAGCCCTTGGGCCAGAATACGCCCCAGCTCCACATCCACACCTTTCGGCGTTTCGCCCTCCAGCCAACTATAGGGCGGGAAGTCCTCATAGACCGCGATGGTCAGGCTGCCGCGGTCCAGAATTTCATCCAGCGTCTGCCCCACAAACTCGCGCGGGGTGTTTTGCATCCGCTGTTCCGGGGCCACGCCCTCGCAGCGGGCATGAACGGGCAAGGCGGCGAGGGTGGCCAGCACCCCCGCCGCCAGCGCCGTCAGAAACGGGCGCTGCCTTGCCATGATCAATGCGCCGCCGAAAGCCCGACAGTCAGCGCATCCGCCGCGTGTTTTTCGCCCTCGGGCGTGCCGTTCAGATGCAGCGCCGCCTGACGCGCCGCGCTATCGGCCACCGGCGCACCCGAGGCGGTCTTCACCTCCGCCGCAATCGCCTCCAGCTCGGCCTTCAGTGCGGCCTCATCGGCACCGCCCTTGGCCAACGTGTCACGAATATCGCTCAGCCGGGCGGCGTGGCTGTCCAGCGCGCCATCCTCGGGGCGGGTCTCGATATAGGTGCGGATCGCCCAGCCGGCTTTCTGCCCCAACACCTCGCCAAAGGCGGGCATCTTGGTGGTGCCATCCTGCGTATAGCCGTGCTGGAACCGCTCCATATACCATTCATCGCCATATTCGGCGGCCTCCAGAAAGCGCAGATCGGGGGCCAGACCGCCCGACACCACGCCAAGCCCATGGCAACGCGCGCAGTTCTGGGTATAGCCGCTGGCGCCGATTTCCACCGCCTTGGCCCAGGTTTCGTCGCCCACCTTCTCGGCGCGGTAGGGGTTTTCGATCAGCCATTCCTCGCCCACCTCGGGCAGGGCATCGGTATTCACCGGCTGGGGGGCCACATCCCCATGGCCAAAAGCGGCAGTGGCGACCAAGGCAATGCCCAACAGGGCCGCCGAGTGGCGAAGCAACGGTTTCATAGGCGGTTTCCTCCCAAATCCTGCCGCAAACCATAGGGCAGGCGGGCAAAGCGGCTCCATTCGACTTTGGTCTTGAACGCCGCAATGCAGCGCGTTCCGGGCGTTAGACCTTGGTCGCATTGCCCCTTCCGGCCATGGCGGGCAGCCTGCGGTCAGGGAGACGCTCATGACCAGACCATACCGAACCACCGGCCTTTGCGCCGTGTTGGCGCTGTGTTGCGCCATGCCTGCGCTGGCTCAGCAAAAGCCCGCATTGGCCGTGCCGATGGTGTATCTGCGCCAGCAAGTGCCGCAGCCGCCGGTGCTGTCGAACCTCGATCCGATCCCCGAGGATCTGGGCATCGCCGGGGCCGAAATCGCGCTGAAAGACAATCAAAGCACCGGCGCTTTCATGGGGCAGAATTTCAGCCTGACCGTGGTCGAGGTGCCGCCCGAGGGTGATTTGCCCGCCGCCGCCCGCACCGCTCTGGCCGAGGCGCAGCTTGTGCTGCTGGAGGGCGAGGCCGAACATCTGCTGACTGTCGCGGATCTGCCCGAGGCCAAGGGCGCGCTGCTGTTCAACGTCTCTGCCGGGGATGAGGCGCTGCGGTCCGACGCCTGCCGCCCCAACCTTTTGCACACCATCCCCGAAACTGCGGCCCGCACGGATGCGTTGATGCAGGTGCTGGTGGCGCGGCAATGGGCCGATCTTGCGATGATCGTGGGGCCGACCCCCAAGGATAGTGTCTACGCCGATCACCTGCGCCGCTCTGCCGCCAAGTTTGGCCTGGCCATCGCAGGCGAGGTGCCATGGACCTTCGACACCGATCTGCGCGATTCGACCATGGACGAGGTGCCGCGCTTCACCCAGGCCCTGCCCGAACATGACGTGCTGCTGGTGGCCGATCCGACCGATGATTTCGGCCGCTATGTGCTGCACAACACCTGGCTTCCCCGCCCGGTGGCGGGCACCCATGGCCTCCATGGCGAGGCTTGGGCCAGCGTGATCGAGGCCTGGGGCGCCGTGCAGTTGCAGAACCGCTTCGAGGATCACGCCGCCCGCCCGATGCGCAGCGAAGATTACGCCGCATGGGTCGCCATCCGCGCCATTGGCGAGGCCGTCACCCGCAGCGGCAGCGCCGATCCCGCCGCCTTGCGCGCCTATATGCTGTCGGAGGCCTTCCAGCTCGATGGCTTCAAGGGCCGCGCCCTCACCTTCCGGCACTGGAATGGCCAGATGCGCCAACCCATCGCCGTGGTGAATGACCGCGCGCTGGTCACCCTCGCCCCGCTGCCGGGCTTTCTGCATCAGCGCAACGAGACCGACAGCCTCGGGCTGGACGAGCCCGAAAGCCGCTGCACCGCCTTCAAGGAGTAACCGATGCGCCTTTTGCTTGCCGCCCTGCTGACCAGCGTTGCCCTTCCTGCCATGGCGGGGGAAATCTGGGTCACCAATGAGAAAGACGATACCGTCAGCGTGATCGACGTGGAAACGCTGGAAGTGGTGAAAACCTATCCCACTGGCGAGCGCCCCCGCGGCATCACCTTCTCCAAGGATTTCAGCCGGGTCTATATCTGCGCCAGCGACAGCAACACCGTGCAGGTGATGGACCCGAACACCGGCGAGATCTTGCATGATCTGCCCTCGGGCGAAGACCCGGAGCAGTTCGTCTTGGCCCCCGATGACCGCCACCTCTACATCGCCAATGAGGATGACGCGGTGACCACCGTGGTCGATACCGAAAGCCGCAGCGTGGTGGCGCAGATCAATGTCGGCATCGAACCCGAAGGCATGGCCGTTTCGCCCGATGGCAAGGTGGCGATCACCACCTCCGAGACCACCAATATGGCGCATTGGATCGACACCTCGACGCAAAGCCTGTTCGCCAACACGCTGGTCGATGCCCGGCCCCGCCATGCCGAGTTCACCGCCGATGGCGCGGCGCTTTGGGTCAGTTCCGAGATCGGCGGCACCATCACCGTCTTTGAAACCAAGGGCCAGACCGAGATCGGCAAGGTGCGTTTCGCCATTCAGGGCGTCAATCAGGATCTGGTGCAGCCGGTCGGCTTCAAGTTTTCGCCCGATGGCACCAAGGCTTTTGTGGCGCTTGGCCCCTCCAATCATGTCGCCGTGGTGAACACCGCCACCTATGAGGTGGAGAAATACATCCTTGTCGGGCGCCGCGTCTGGCACATGGCCTATTCGCCCGATCAAAGCCAGTTGTTCACCACCAATGGCGTCTCGGGCGATGTGACGGTGATTGATGTTGCCACCGAAGAACCCGTGAAATCCATCAAAGTCGGCCGCTTCCCCTGGGGCGCGGCGATGCGTCCCTAACCATAGGAAATTGCCATGAAAAACCTGTTTCTCACCGCCGCCCTTCTGCTGGCCCCGCTGGCCGCTTCGGCCCAGACTGCGGGCCTGTTGGAGCGCGCCAACCGGGTGGAACTGCCGGGGCTGAAGCTGATGTCGGGCGAGCCGGTGGCCACCGCGCCGATGGCCCTGAAATCCGGCACCTATTACATTCTGGAAATCGAATCCGATGGCAGCGCCGAGCTGGCCCTGGAAGGCGCCGGGTTCTTCCGCGCCATCTGGGTGAATGAGGTCGTCATCAACGACATCGAAATCCGCCCGCTTGGTCTCGATTCCTTTGAATTTGACGACGAGGGCAAGATCGAGCTGTCCTTCATCGCCATCAAGCCGGGCAAATACAGCCTCAGCGTGCCGGGCAGCACCGGCGACAGTCAGCGGGTGGAGATCACCATCGAGTGACCAAGCACTTGAGCGGCATTGAGATTTCCGGCCTGAGCTACAGCTACGGCACCAAACGCGCGCTGGACGACCTGCATTTGCAGGTCGCGCCGGGGCAGTTCTGCGCGCTGCTGGGGCCGAACGGGGCCGGAAAATCGACGCTGTTTGCGCTGCTCACCCGGTTGTTCGTGGCACCACAGGGGCGCATCCTGCTGGCCGGGCAGGATCTGGCCCGCAGCCCCCGCGCTGCGCTGGCGCGCTTGGGCGTGGTGTTCCAGCAACCGACCCTCGACCTTGACCTGACGGTGCGGCGCAACCTCATGTATTTCGCCGCGCTGCATGGTTTGGCCGGGCGCGCGGCGGAAACCCGTGTGACGGCGGCGCTCGACCGTCTCGGCATGGCCGAACGCGCGCGCGAACCTGTGCGGGCGTTGAATGGCGGCCATCGCCGCCGGATGGAGATTGCCCGCGCCTTGCTGCATGATCCGGCGGTGCTGCTGCTGGATGAACCGACCGTGGGCCTTGATGCCGCCGCCCGCGTGGCGATCACCGATCATGTGCATGATCTGGCCGCCCAAGGCCTGACCGTGCTGTGGGCCACCCATCTGACCGATGAAATCCGCGACAGCGACCGTGTGGCCGTGCTGCATCGCGGGCGCTTGCGCGCCCATGCCGCCGCCGCCGACCTGCGGCAGGGCGCAACCCTGCAAGCCGCCTTCCTCTCCCTGACCGAGGGCGCGGCATGACCCCGTGGTTCATCGCCCTCAGATCGGAAGAGCGTCGTGTAGGGAAAGAGTGTAGATCTCGGTGGT
>CALKAA010000377.1 GCA_937983495.1 uncultured Gemmobacter sp.
GCCGCGCCCCCGGCTCGGTCGCCGTGGCGCTGGCCGGTGTGGCGCAGGGCGCGCAGGTCTTGCGCGTGCATGATGTGTGGGAAACCCGTCAGGCGCTCAGCCTCTGGCGGTCCGTGACGGTGGGGATGTAAGACATGAGCCGCAAGCTGTTTGGCACCGACGGGGTTCGGGGCCGCGCCAATACCTATCCGATGACCGCCGAAATGGCGCTGCGCCTCGGGGCGGCTGCCGGGCGGTTCTTCCGCCGCGATGGCAGTTCGGCACATCGCGTGGTGATCGGCAAGGATACGCGCCTGTCGGGCTATATGATTGAAAACGCGCTGACGGCGGGCCTCACCTCCACCGGCATGAATGTGCTGCTCTTGGGCCCGGTGCCGACGCCGGCGGTGGGGTTCCTCACCCGCTCGATGCGCGCCGATCTGGGCGTGATGATCTCGGCCAGCCATAACCCGCATCAGGATAATGGCATCAAGTTCTTCGGCCCCGACGGGTTCAAACTGTCGGATGAGGCCGAGGCGGAGATCGAGGCGATTGTGGCCGGGGAAATCCTGCCCGCCCAGCCGCAGAATATTGGCCGGGCCAAGCGCATCGACGACGGGCGCGGGCGCTATCAGGAATTTGTCAAAACCACCTTCCCGGCGGGGCTGCGGCTCGATGGGCTCAAGGTGGTGATTGATTGCGCCAATGGTGCCGCCTACAAGGCCGCGCCGGAAGTGCTGTGGGAATTGGGTGCCGAGGTGATCCCGGTGGGGGTCACGCCGAATGGTACCAATATCAACGACCGCTGCGGCTCGACCCATACCCAGACGGCGGCGGAGGCCGTGGTGGCGCATGGCGCCCATGTCGGCATCAGCCTTGATGGCGATGCGGATCGGGTGATGATCCTCGATCAGAATGGCCGGGTGGCCGATGGCGATCAGATCATGGCGCTTCTGGCCGCCCGCTGGGCCGAGGAGGGGCGGCTGCGCGGCAATACGCTGGTCGCCACCGTGATGTCGAACCTCGGGCTGGAGAAATTCCTGCAAGCGCGCGGCCTGCGGCTGGAGCGCACGGCGGTGGGTGACCGCTATGTGGTGGAGGCGATGCGGCGCGGCGGCTATAACCTTGGCGGCGAGCAATCGGGCCATATCGTGATGACCGATTACGCCACCACCGGCGATGGTCTGGTGGCGGGCTTGCAGTTCCTGTCAGAAATGGCGCGCACCGACAAACCCGCCTCCGAACTGGTGCAAAGTTTCGCCACTGTGCCGCAGCTTCTGAAGAACGTCCGCTATGGTGCGGATAAACAACCGCTTTCCGTCGATGCCGTCAAATCCCGCATCGCCGAGGCCGAGGCCCGCCTGAAGGGCAAGGGCCGTGTCCTCATCCGCAAATCCGGCACCGAACCCCTGATCCGCGTCATGGCCGAATGCGAAGATGAAGACCTGCTGCATGCCGAAGTGAACGCCATGGTCGCCGCCATCGAAGCGGCGGTCTAAACCGCCGCTTCACGCCAGGCGCGGCAGCGGCCCGGCGGTGTCGGAGCGGGGGGCTGTGTTGCGCAGCGTGACCAGCTCTGCCGCCAGCTTGCGCAGCGCCGCGCGGTCTTCCTCCAGCACCAAGGCCGCCTCTGCCAGTTGCACCGCGCGTTCCGACAGGCGCTGCGCATCGGGGCCAAAGACCTGCGGGGCCTGGGCCACCAGCCCGGCCAACACCTTTTGCAGCCGCACCTGCACCTCGATCAGCCCGGCCCCGTCGCGGGCAATCGCGGCAAAGGCGTCGGTCATCAGATCCGACAGCCGCAAGGGGGGCACCAGAAGCGACTGGAAGGTGACATCCGCCGGGCTGCGCTCTTGCCATTGCGCCAGAAGCCGCATCTGCCGCCCCAGAATGTCAATCGCCGTGCCGGGGTCATTGACGGCGGGCGACAGCGCGCGCGAGGCGATCTCGGTCAGGGCCAGCACGCCAAAGCGCGGATCTTGTTCAAAATTCCGGCTGGGCGCGATCACGAAGCGGCGGCGCAGCGCCGCTTGCAGCTCGGCATCCGGGGCAGGCCCGCGCAG
>CALKAA010000378.1 GCA_937983495.1 uncultured Gemmobacter sp.
AAGCCCCCGGCGCTGGCCCAGCAAACCACCCGGAGCAGCCCATGACCGACCGTATCGCCTCCGACCGTATCGCGCTTGTCACCGGTGCCTCGCGCGGCCTTGGTTTCGCCATGGCCGAAGAGCTTGCCACCCGCGGCTGGCATGTGGTGGCGGTCGCGCGCACCGTGGGCGGGTTGGAAGAGCTGGACGACCGCGTGAAGGAAAAGCGCCAGCCCGGCGCGGGCGAGTTGACCTTGGCCCCCATGGACATCACCAATGATGACGCCATGGCCTATCTCGCCAATTCCATCGGCGAGCGTTGGGGCAAGCTGGATCTCTGGGTCCATGCCGCCGTGCATGCCGCGCCCCTCACACCTGCGAATTTCCTTGATCTCAAGGATTGGGACAAATCGGTGGCGATCAATGCCCGCGCCACCGGCGTGCTGATCCCGCTGATCGCACCGCTGCTGGGCGCCGAAGGTCAGGCGCTGTTCCTCGATGACCCCCGCGCGGGCGAGATGTATTTCGGTGCTTACGGGGCCAGCAAGGCCGCGCAACTGGCGCTCGCCCGCAGCTGGCAGATTGAGGCCGCCAAGATCGGCCCGCGCATCCGCATCGAGACGCCCGCGCCGATGGCCACCGCCACCCGCGCGCGCTTCTTCCCCGGCGAAAACCGCGCAGCCTTGGCCGATATCAAGGCCGAAGCCGCCCGGCTGGTGGCGCTGCTTTAGGCCGCGCCATAGCCCACCAGCGCCTTGACCTCGCAGAAGTCGTGGATGCCCCAACCGGCATATTCGCGGCCATTGCCCGATTGCTTGTAGCCGCCAAAGGGTGCGAACGTATCCCAATCGGGGTAGTTCAGGCTCACCTGCCCGGCCCGCAGCCGCCGCCCGACCGCGCGCGCCTCTGACAGTTCGCCCTGCACATAGGCCGCCAGCCCATAGGGCGTGTCATTGGCCATCGCCACCGCCTGATCCACCGTGTCATAGGGCAGAATGGCCAGCACCGGGCCAAAGATTTCCTCCCGCGCGATGGTCATATCATTGGTCACGCCGCCGAACACCGTAGGGCGCACATACCAGCCCCGGTTCACCCCCTCGGGCCGCCCGATCCCGCCCGCAACCAGCGTG
The DNA here is from genome assembly GCA_937983495.1 of uncultured Gemmobacter sp. GTDB lineage: Bacteria > Pseudomonadota > Alphaproteobacteria > Rhodobacterales > Rhodobacteraceae > Gemmobacter. The sequence goes on from CALKAA010000378.1 coordinate 1,110, forward strand.
GCCCCCTCGGCGATGCCTTGCGCGATCAGCCCCTGCACCTTGTCGAACTGCGCCTTCGAGACCAAAGGCCCCATCGTCGTGGCCTCGTCGCTCGTGGCCCCAATCACCACCTCGGCCGCCACCTCTGCCGCCACGCGCAAGGCCGCGTCATGCGCCGCGCGCGGCACGAACAGCCGCGTCGGCGCATCACAGCTTTGCCCGGTATTGCCGAAACACCCCTCCACCCCGCCGCGCACCGCCGCCGCCAGATCGGCCGAGGGCAGGATGATATTGGCCGATTTCCCGCCCAATTCCTGCGCCACCCGCTTCACCGTGGGCGCCGCCGCCGCCGCCACCGCCGTGCCTGCGCGGGTCGATCCGGTAAAACTCACCATATCGACCTGCCCGTGCGAGGCCAGCCGATGCCCCACCACCGGCCCCATCCCGTTCACCAGATTGAACACCCCCTTCGGCACGCCCGCCTCATGGCACACTTCGGCAAAAAGCAGCCCCGACAGCGGCGCAATCTCCGAGGGTTTCAGCACCATGGTGCAGCCCGCCACCAACGCAGGGGCCACCTTGCAGGCGATCTGGTTCATCGGCCAGTTCCACGGCGTGATCAGCCCGCACACCCCGATGCCCTCATGCACGATCCGGGTGGAGCCTCGGGAATATTCCCACACCATCTCCTCGGCGGCCTGCAAAGTGCTTTCGATATGCACCTGCCCGGCCCAGGCCTGCGCCCCCCGCGCCCATGAAATCGGCGCGCCCATCTCAAGGCTCATCGCCTGCGCGAAATCCTCGTAGCGCGCATTGTAGACCTCCAGAATGCCCCGGACCAAGGCAATGCGTCCGGCCAGGGGCGTGTCGCAATATCCCTCAAAAGCCGCCCGCGCCGCCAGAATGGCCCGGTCCGCATCGGCCACCGAACCAAGCGCAATCTCCGTCACCACCTCCTCGGTCGCCGGGTTCTCCACCCCCAAGCGCTCAGAGGACAGAGGCTCAACCCATTGACCGTCAATGTAGAACTTCGCGGGATGCTCCGGGATCATGGCGCTCACCTGAAATGGATGTTGAAGCGCGCCCGCACCGCCGCGTCGATCTCCGGCGCGATCTGGCAGCCCGCCTGGCTCAGAATGTCATTCTTGCGCTGAATGGCCCGGTCCAGCAACAAGGGCTTTCCGGCCTCGGCCCATTCCTTCGGCGACATGCGGTTGCCGACGGACGGATAGATATATTCGGTCTGCATCAGGCCCAGCGTCTGCATCGACCCCAGATAATGCCCCGGCCCGCCCAGACAGACCTCCTTCATCGCCTCAAGGCTGGTGCTGTCAGGCGTCACATCAATGCCGCGCACCAGCCGCATCACCTGCCCCAGAATGTCATCGCCCAGCACAAGGCTTTCCAGACAGAACCCCAACAGCGAGGCATGCATCCCCACCGCCTCATAGCACATATTGAGGCCCGCCAGCCCCGCAAGGCTGTTGGTGATGCCCTGTTCCCATCCCGCCTGCATATCCGGCAACTTGCTGTCGCTGATGCCACTGGCCGCCCCACCGGGCAGGCCATAGAATTGGTGCATCTGCGCACAGCCCGCCGTCAACAGCGCCTGCTCCGCGCTGCCGCCTGACATCGCGCCGGTGCGCAAATCGCTGACGAAAGGCCAGGTGCCAAAGATCGCCGGCGCGCCGGGCTGGATCGCGTTCACATAGAGATCGGAAGAGCGTCGTGTAGGGAAAGAGTGTAGATCTCGGTGGTCG
>CALKAA010000379.1 GCA_937983495.1 uncultured Gemmobacter sp.
GGCGCGCCGCAATCGGCCCAGGTCTGCGCCAGCGATTGCGTGGCCGCACCATCGGCCCCGGTGGCATAGCGGTTGGGCATGGCAGCAGCCCCCAGCTGCACCCCGGCCAGATCAAAGGCCACTGCCTTGATCACCGATGTGCCCGCGTCGATCCCGATGATGATATCGGCCATGCCGCCTCCCCCCCCGCTCCTCGCGCCCCAGATATATCACTAATATCACACGATGCGAGAATTAAATTACAGACTACGATAAAGTTTTCATATATCCTGAGGACACGGCCCCAAGGTCGCCAGACCCATCGCCATAAGCCACCCCCATGCAAATGGCAGATTTGGCTTGCGCGGCGCAGAATAAACGCCAGATTCCGCCGCATTGCAGCAGCAACAGATCGAATCACTCCGCAAATACCATACGGCCCGCAACTCACTGTTATCTCTCTGTGAGATTCCACTTGACGTGATAACTGCGCTATAGTTATCAAATATACAAAGGGCGATCCCGATGAATTGGAGCATCAGGCCCGCCCAAGGGAGGATGACATGACAGCACGCCATCCGGGGCCGCTTGCGGCACCCGCTCTTGCCAACACGAAACGCGGCCCGATCCTCGTGGGGGTGGCAGTCCTTGCCCTGCTGGGGGCCATGGCCCTCGATACGGCTGTGGTGCAGATCGGCTCTGCCGCCGATACACGGCAACAGGCCTTCTCGCCCGATGCCTTCGGCACCGCCGAGTTTCCGCGCATCCAGGCCCTGATTGCCGAAAAGGCGATCGAGGCGCAGGTGCTGGCCCCCGAAGTGCTGGCCGACAAGGCCGCCGCCGGGGCGAAATACGGCACCGCCTCCTCCACCGGCACCATCATGATGGTGAAGCTGACCGCCACCGCAGGCGCGGCCAAGGCGGGCATCTATGATCTGACCGTGCCGGGCCTGCCGCCCGAAATCCGGGTGCGGCTGCAAAGCGGCCCGGCGATCAACGGCACCGATCTGCGCGACGCCCCCGGCGACATCGCCTTTGGCGCCTTCAAGAACCAGATCGAATATCAGGATGCCGGGGCCGGGCTGAACCGCGCCATGAAAGCCGCCGTGCTGGATGGGATCGACACCGCCAATCTTGCCGGCAAGACGCTGGAAGTGACTGGCGCCTTCCGGCTGGTGAACCCGAAGAACTGGCTCATCACCCCCAGCAGCGTGATCGTGAAATGAGCGCGCCGCTCGCCACACAGACCAAGGGCGAGGTCGTGATGTCGGCCCGCCATGTCACCAAATCCTATGGTCCGGTTCAGGCGCTCAAAGGGGTGAATTTCGACATCCATCGCGGGCAGGTGACCACGCTGTTTGGCGAAAACGGCGCGGGCAAATCCACCCTGATGAAAATTCTGTCGGGCGTCATCCGCCCCAGTTCGGGCGAGATCGTGCTGGATGGCCAGCCGATCAGCTTTGCCGATGCGAACCATGCCCGCGCCTGTGGCGTGTCGATCATCCATCAGGAACTCAGCCTCGCGCCCAATCTTTCGGTGCGCGACAACATCTTCATGGGCCGCGAGATCACCGGCCCCTCCGGCGTGAACTTCGCCGCCGAGGAGGCCGAGGTGCGCCGCCTGATGGCGGAACTGGAGGAAGACATCGACCCGCTCACCCCGGTCGAGGAGCTGCGCCTTGGCCAGCAACAGATCGTCGAGATTGCCCGCGCCCTGTCGGTCGACAGCCGCATCCTGATCATGGATGAACCCACCAGCGCACTCTCCGCCGCCGAGGTGGAGGTGCTGTTCAAGGTGATCCGCGATCTGACCGCCAGGGGCGTGAGCATCGTCTATATCTCGCACCATCTGGAAGAGGCGCTGACCATCACCGATCACGCCGTGGTGCTGCGCGATGGCACCATGACCGCCTATGCCCCCCGATCCGAGATCGACCTGAACTGGATCGTGCGCCATATGGTCGGCGACAATTACGATCTGGGCCGCCCGCCCACCGGCTATGCGTTCGGCCCGGTGGCGCTGGCGCTGCGCGGCCTCACCGTGCCCGATCCGAAAGGCGCGGGCTATAACGTGGTGGATGGCCTGTCGCTGGATGTGCGGGCGGGCGAGGTGGTCTGCATCTATGGCCTGATGGGCGCCGGCCGCACCGAGCTGCTGGAAACCGCAGCCGGTCGCCTGCGTGCCAGCGCGGGCGAGGTGGTGCTGGAAGGCCGCGACATCGCGCCGCTTTCCATCGCCCAGCGCATCGCCTGCGGTCTGGCCCTGGTGCCCGAAGACCGGCAGCGCGATGGCCTCGTGCAAACCATGACCGTCGGGCAGAACCTCTCGCTCGCCTCCATCGCGCGCTTCACCAAGGGCCTGTTCACCAGCCGCAAGGCCGAACAGGCGCTGATCGACACCACGATCCGCAAGGTCACGGTCAAAACCGCAGGCGGCGGCGCGGCCATCGGCTCGCTCTCGGGCGGCAATCAGCAAAAGGTGGTCATCGGCAAGATGCTGGCCACCGATCCCCGCGTGATCCTGCTGGACGAGCCCAGCCGCGGTATCGACATCGGTGCCAAGGCCGAGGTGTTCAAACTGCTGGCCGAGCGCGCCCGGCAGGGCCTCGCCGTGGTCTATACCACGTCGGAGGTCAGCGAATGCCTCTCCATCGCGCATCGTATCATCGTCATGCACAAGGGCCGCATCTCGGCCGAGTTCCCCTCAACCGCCAGCAAGGAACAGATCATGGCCGCCTCGGGCGAAGCCGTGGCTGCCTGAGCGCCCCGTTCTGTGGAGAGACCCATGTCCGCAACCCCCGTTTCCCGCGCGGCGCCCGCAAAGCCCGCCTTCTCGCTGGGCCGCTTCCTGCTGGAAGGCCGCGCCTTCTTTGCCCTCATCGCCATCATCGCGGTGTTTTCCACCCTGTCGCCGCATTATCTGACCGTCTCGAACTTCCTGATCATGGCCAGCCATGTGGCGATCTATGGGCTTCTGGCCATTGGCATGCTGCTCGTCATCCTCAATGGCGGCATCGACCTGTCGGTGGGGTCGGTGCTGGCGCTCTGCGGGGTCATCGCGGGCGCGCTGATGCAGGGGGTGGAACTGTCCGCCCTTGGCGTCATCCTTTACCCGCCAGTCTGGGCCGTGGTGGTGCTGACCTGCGCGGTCGGCGCGGCGGTCGGGGCGGTGAATGGCGTGCTGATCGCCTGGTTCAAGGTGCCCGCCTTCGTGGCCACCCTCGGCGTCATGTATGTGGCGCGCGGCGTCGCCCTCCTGATGACCAACGGGTTGACCTATAACAACCTCTCGGGCCGGGCCGAGCTGGGCAATACCGGTTTCGACTGGCTGGGCTTCAACCGCCTTGCGGGTGTGCCGATCTCGGTTCTGGTGCTGGCCCTCGTCGCCGTGCTGGCGGGCGTGATGCTGCAACGCGCGGCCTTCGGGCGCTGGCTCTACGCCTCGGGCGGGAACGAGCGCGCCGCCGATCTGTCGGGCGTGCCTGTCAAGCGGGTGAAGATCACCGTCTATGTCCTGTCGGGCGTTCTGGCGGCGCTGGCCGGGCTGGTGCTGTCATCGCAACTCACCTCCGCCGGGCCAACCGCCGGCACCACCTATGAGCTGACCGCGATTGCCGCCGTGGTCATTGGCGGGGCCGCCCTCACCGGCGGGCGCGGCACAGTGCGCGGCACCATGCTGGGGGCCTTCTTCATCGGCTTTCTGTCCGACGGGCTCGTGATCATCGGCGTGTCCTCCTACTGGC
>CALKAA010000380.1 GCA_937983495.1 uncultured Gemmobacter sp.
GACCACCGAGATCTACACTCTTTCCCTACACGACGCTCTTCCGATCTGCCGTCCGCCGAAAGCTCGATGGCCGACATGCCGCCCAGGCGCGGGTCGGGCGAGCGCCAACTGGTTGTGCCCAGATATTCCGGCGTGGCCAGCGCAAGGGCCGGCCAGACGCTCAGAATTACGGTGCAGAGAGAACGGAGGCGCATTGGGCGGGCAGATCGGCCATGGTGTACTGGCGGGGATGGCGTTTCTTGGGCGCCTCGGGGTCGACGGGTTGCTTGCCGGGCTTCGGCGGGTTCAGATAGTCGGTCACCCACCACATCAGCGTGTCATCGCAGCCATTGCCGCCCTTGGACAGTTCATCCACGGTGGGTGTCTGGGTCTGGCAGGCGCTGGCCCCCGCCGGGCATTTCAGTCGCACATGGAAATGCGTGTCATGGCCGGCAACCGGGCGGATTTTCTGAAGCCAGGCCTTATCCTTGCGTTTGGCGGTCTTGCACATCTCGATCTTCACGGCGGCGGCCACGAAGATGCGATCCACCCGCGGGTCAGAGGCGGCGGCGCGCAACAGGGCGTGGTGCTGGGGCGTCCAGTTGCCGGTGACGCTGCGCTGATCGGCGCTGCGCACGGGGATGGAGCTGATATTCTCGCGCTCCTTGCGGCTGAGCGACAGGCTGCGCGGCGGCAGCATCCAGATATCGGCATCAAGGCCGATCTGATGGCTGGCATGGCCGGAGGTCATCGGGCCACCGCGCGGCTGGCTCATATCGCCGATGTAAAGGCCGCGCCAGCCGATCTGGGTGGCCTGCGCGGAGAGATCGACCAGATATTGCACCAGCTCGGGGTGGCCGAAATTGCGATTGCGCGACAGGCGCATGGCCTGCCATGTCGGGCCGGTTTCGGGCAGTTCCACCAGCCCCGCCGCGCAGCCCTTGGCGTAAGAGCCGATGGGCATGGGCGCCTGTTGCGAGGGCGCGTCCTTGGCACCGAACAACTGGTTCGCCAGTTTCTCGGCCTGCACAGGGGCGGCAGAAAAGGCCAGAACAGCGGCCAGAATTACGGAACGGATCATCACGACTGCTCACCTTTTGGTTTGACCCAGATTAGCAGAACCAGCGCCAGCAGGAACAGCCCGATCAGCGGCGAAACCCCGATGCGCTGCGATCCGCTCAGATCCGAGGTGATGGCAATGGCGAAGGGCGCGATGAAGGCGGTGGCCTTGCCGGAAAGCGCATAGAGACCAAAGGCTTCGGTCGCGCGCTCGGGCGTGGTGTGGAAGACCATCATGGTGCGCGAGGCCGCCTGCACCGTGCCGCCCGCCGCCCCGATCAGGATGCCGCAGACATACATGATGATGTCGGGCAGGGCCGAGCCGGGGGCCAGTTCAAAGCCGAAAATCTGCTCACGCGACATGCCGACAATGACGGCGCAAACGACGATCAGCACCCAGACCGAGGCCACGATCACGGGCTTGGGCCCGCGTGCAGCGTCGATCTTGCCGCCAATCCAGGAGGCGAGGGCGCCGGCAATGGCACCGAGGATGCCGAAAACCCCGATCTTCGTGACGCTCCAGCCCAGCACGCCCGAGGCATAGACCCCGCCAAAGACATAAAGCGCGTTCAGCGAGTCGCGGTAGAACATCGAGGACATGAGATAGGCGAACAGGCTTTTCCGGCTTGGCAGGCTGACCAGCAGCAGCCCCAGATCCTCTATCGAGGCGCTAAAACCGCGCGGGGGGGCGGTGCGGCGCGGCTCTTTCACCCAAAGGAAGAAGGGCACCATGAACACCAGATACCAAAGCGCGGTAAAGGGGCCGACGGCGCGGGTGCCCTCCCGCGTCGTGGCGTCCAGCCCAAGTATGGGATCAAGGCCGATCAGGGTCTTGCCGCTGCCGGTTTCGGCAAACAGCATCAGCATGATGAGCAGCGACACCACGCCCCCGGCATAGCCAAAGGCGAAACCGGAGCCGGAGATTGCGCCCATCTCCTCGTGGCTGGCGAGGCTGGGCATCAGGGAATTGGTGAAAATGGTGGCAAATTCCATACCGATCAGGCCGAGGCCAAAACAGGCAATGGCAAAGGTGAGGTCGGGCGCCGTGGGCATCAGGAACCACAGGCCGAAAGCGCCGATGACATAGCAGGCCGAAAAGGCCCAGATCCAGACCATGCGGCGGCCAGAGCCATCGGCCAGCGCGCCAAGGACCGGGGCCAGAAGCGCGATGACGACTCCGGCGATGGTCTGGCCATAGCCCCAAACGGCTTGCGCCTCCGCCGCTGCGGCCTCTGGCGCGAGGCCAAGGCCTTGATAATGCGCCCGCGCCACTTCTGCAAAATAGGGGCTGAAGATGAAGGTCAACAACAATGTGTTGTAGGGTTGGCTGGCCCAATCAAAGAAGTACCAGCCCCAGATCCGCTGTTTTGCCGTTGCCATGCCTGCCCCCTGACGGTTTCGACGATGAAGCCTGAAACGGGGGGGAGGCGCAAGGATTTAACCTTGCCGCCTAGCCCTGCGGAGGCCAGGGGCGGGTGGCGTCGGCGTCAATCCAGGCCTGCACCCAGGCCGGCAGGGCCGGGCTTTCGGGGTTTTCGCCCATGGCTGCGATCACCGTGGCGGGGGGCACCATTCCGGATTTGGAGGTGAAGGCCGACCGGGCGAGCATCTGGCTGGTGCAGGTCTCGCCCCGCCACATGCTTTGCTCCAGATAGATGAAGCGCGCATCCCAGCCCACACAGCGCGAGCGCATGGTGATACGCTGAAAGGCGGTCACGCGTTTGCGATAGCGGGTGGAATTGCCGGCAATTGCCATGCCCCAGCGGTGTTTTAGCACCACCTTGTCCAGCCCGGTGCGGATGCCCAAGGGCACGCGCCCCAGATCGAACAGCGTCAGCGTGCGGCCATTGTTCAACTCCAGCCAAGGGTCAATGTCCCAGGGCCAGCAGATGTGCTGGCTGATATGGGTGTCCAGCAAGCCAAGGCGCGGCGCGCGCTTGGCCTTGAGGATTTCCTTGAACAGACGGAGATAGGGATACATGGCGGGCCTCCTGCTATCGGAGGTGCCGCCAGCCGCGCGCGCGGTCAAGCAAAACGCTGCGGAAATGGTTGTGCTTTTTGGGGCTTCGCGTTACCTCAACCACAACAGCTAGTGAGGGCACCATGGTCTCGATCCTGCAAATTCTGCTGATGCTGCTTGGCGTGGCGCAGTTCATCATGCTGGCGCATATCGTCATGTCCTGGCTGATCAACTTTCAGGTGCTGAACCTGCGCCAGCCGATCGTGGCGCAGCTTTGGTATGGGCTGAACCGGTTGCTGGAGCCGGTCTATGGCCGGTTGCGCCGGGTGCTGCCCGATCTGGGCGGGATTGATCTGGCCCCGCTGGTGGCGCTGCTGATCGTTTTCGGATTGCGCATCGTGGTGACCAACAACCTGTATGGCGCCTATTGATCCATGCAGCACCCGCGCGATCTGCTGGCGAGGATCTTTGGCTTTGGCGCATTCCGCCCCGGTCAGGAGGAGATCGTCGAGGCGGTGCTGTCGGGGCGTGACACGCTGGCGATCATGCCGACAGGGGGTGGAAAATCCCTGTGTTTCCAATTGCCTGCGCTGTGCCGTGAGGGTGTTACGGTGGTGATCTCGCCGCTGATTGCGTTGATGCGCGATCAGGTGCGGTCGTTGCGCGAGGCGGGGGTGGAGGCGGGCGCGCTGACCTCGGGCAATACCGATCAGGAAACCGAGGAGGTGTTTCAGGCGCTGGATGAGGGGCGGCTGAAACTGCTTTACATGGCACCGGAACGGCTGGCCTCGGGCGCGACAACGGCGCTGCTGCGGCGCGTGGGGGTCAGCCTGATTGCGGTGGATGAGGCGCATTGCGTCAGCCAATGGGGCCATGATTTCCGCCCCGATTACCTGCGCATCGGCGAGTTGAAGCGCAGCCTGGGGGTGCCGCTGGCGGCCTTTACCGCCACCGCCGATGAAGAAACCCGGGCCGAGATCGTCACGCGGCTGTTCGAGGGGCGCGAGCCCGCCACCTTTCTGCGGGGCTTTGACCGGCCGAATATTCACCTTGCCTTTGCGGTGAAAGACAGCCCGCGCAAGCAGATCCTTGATTTTGCGGCGGCACGGCGCGGGCAATCGGGTATCGTCTATTGCGCGACGCGCTCCAAAACCGAGGTGCTGGCGCAAGCGCTGCGCGAGGCCGGGCATTCGGCCTGCCACTACCATGGCGGCATGGAGGCCGACCTGCGCCGCGAGGTGGAGGTGCGCTTTCAGCAGGAAGACGGGCTGATCGTCTGTGCCACCATCGCCTTCGGCATGGGCATTGACAAGCCGGACATCCGCTGGGTGGCGCATGCCGATCTGTCGAAATCCATCGAGGCCTATTACCAAGAGATCGGGCGGGCCGGTCGCGACGGGGCACCCGCCGAGACGCTGACGCTTTATGGCCCCGATGACATCCGCCTGCGTCGCGCCCAGATCGACGAAAGCCCGGCCCCCCTGGAGCGGAAAGAGGCCGATCACGCGCGGCTGAACGCGCTTTTGGGGCTGGCCGAGGCGATGTCCTGCCGCCGACAGGTCTTGCTGCGCTATTTCGGTGAGGACAGCGCGCCTTGCGGCCATTGTGACTTGTGTGACCGGCCGGTGCAGCTTTTCGATGCCACCGATGCGGTCAGGAAGGCGCTGTCGGCGGCGCTGCGCACCGGCGAATGGTTCGGGGCAGGGCATCTGATCGACATTCTGACCGGGAATGCCACGGCGAAGGTGCGCGAAAAGGGCCATGACGCCTTGCCGACCTTCGGCGTGGGGCGCGAGCTGACCAAGACCGTCTGGGGCGCGGTGTTCCGGCAGATGATGGGGCGTGACCTCTTGCGCCCCGACCCGGAGCGCTTTGGCGGTCTGCGCATGACCGAGGCCGCGCGGCCCATCCTGCGCGGTGAGGCCAGCATCACCCTGCGCAAGGATACGTTGCAGGCCACTGCGCGCCCGGCGGTCAAGGCCATGGTCTCGGAGGAGGACGCACCGCTGCTTTCCGCGTTGAAAGCCAAGCGGCGGGCCCTGGCTGAGGCGGCGCGGGTGCCGGCCTATGTGATCTTCCCCGACCGGACCCTGGCCGAAATGGCCGAGCGCCGCCCCGCGACGCTGGACCAGATGGCGCAGATCAGCGGTGTCGGGGCCAAGAAGCTGGAAAGCTATGGCGGCGCATTTCTGGCGGTGATCACCGGGGCCGAAGAAAACCTGCATCCGGCGCGGCTCCGGCTGGCCGGGCAACCCGCCGCCGAGATTTTCGACCGACTGGCCGAAGCGCAATTGCGGCTGATGCGAGGCGAGGATGGCATCGGCAAGCCGATGTCGCTGTCGCAAACCAGCCTGCGCCGTATCGCGGAGGCGCGCCCACAGACCCTGGACGAACTGGACCGCGCGGGCGATCTGGGCGCGGCCAAGCTGGAGCGGTTTGGCGAGGCCTTTCTGAGGGTCTGCCGCGACGCTTGACATCGGGTGACCTCAGGCGACAGAGGCTTCGTCTTGCGGTGCGACCGGCAAGACGCCGGGCGGCGTATAGGCCTGCAAGGCATCGTAAATCGCAGTCTTGCGCAGCGGCTTTGTCAGATAGCGGTCGATCCCGGCGGCCAGGATCGCATCGGCATCGCCTTCCATCGCATGCGCGGTCAGCGCCACGATGGGCACATGGCTTTGCCCGGCCTCCAGCTGGCGGATGGCGCGGGCGGCGTCGCGCCCATCCATCTCGGGCATGGAAATATCCATGAAGATCAGGTCGGGCTGAAAGCTGCGAAACAGCTCCACTGCCTCACGGCCGTTATTGGCGAATTCCAGATCCATTGCCAGATCCTTCACCATCTTGCGGAAGACCAACTGGTTGGTGCGATTGTCTTCGGCGGCAGATCGGAAG
>CALKAA010000381.1 GCA_937983495.1 uncultured Gemmobacter sp.
CGGCCAGCACGTTTTCGAGCGAGGGTTTGACGCAGCCCTGACCCTTGCCCCAGTCGACCGCCAGCGCCTTCATCTTGTCGGCATGCGGCGCGTAATAGGCGAAGGGAATGTAGCCGAGCGAATTGGCGTCGTGTTCGATCCCCTGCACCAGCACATTGTCATCTTCCGAAGCGGTGAAGTCGCCGCGGCTTGACTTGGCCTTGCCGACCGTTGCCTCGGTGAAATAGTCGAACGTGCCCGAATCGGCGCCGGCGCCAAACAGCTTCATCGGCGCATCGGGCCAGGACGGATCGACGTCCTTCCACTTGGTCACCTTGCCCTGCGCGGCGGGTTCCCAGATCTTCTTGAGCTGTTCGGTGGTCACGCAGCTCAGGAAGGTGTTCTTCGGGCTGACGGCGACGGTCAGCGCGTCGAAGGCCAGCGGCAGTTCAAAGAACTCGACGCCGCTCTTCTGACAATCCTCGATCTCGGACTTGAGGATCGGGCGCGAGCCGTTGGAAATGTCGGTCTCGCCGCGGCAGAATTTCTTGAAGCCGCCGCCGGTGCCGGAAATGCCGACCGTGACGCGGACCTGGCCCTTCTTGGCCTTCTGGAATTCCTCGGCAACGGCCTCCATCACCGGGAACACCGTCGACGAACCGTCGATGGCGACCAGTTTTGCTCCCTGGGCCAGCGTGGCGGTCGCCGTCATCGGCAGGATCGCCGCAGCGGCAAGAAGGGTCGTTCTCAGCATCGTTCTGTCTCCGTGGGGTCGCCGGCGGACCAGCGAGGTGTCACTGGTGTTGCCCTAGGGGCGTTTCATGACAGCTTGATGACATGGGTTGCAGGAGCCGTAAGACCAAGTCGCAAGGCGAGGAACTCGCCGCGACTTGGTTCGTTTCAAAAATTTCTCATTTTTATCAATGAGATGAGAAATTTGTGAGTTGCACCAAAGAGTCATTTTCAATGACTTTTTGGTATGAGACTTGGTGCATCAGGTGTGCTACCCCGATTTCGTCTTATCCCCAGGACCTGCCATGCGCTGTTCTCTCGTCCGCATCCTGTGCATCACCCTCTGGCTCGGCGCGCTCGGAGCGAAGGCACAGGCACAATCGGCAGGCCGCGAGGCACCCAGCAGCCGCGCCGAGGTGACCCTGTCCTTCGCCCCGGTGGTGAAGAAGGCCGGACCGGCGGTGGTCAATGTCTATGGCGAACGGCGCGAGCAGCAGGCGCGGCATCCCTTGCTCGATGATCCGTTCTTCCGCGAACTGTTCGGCGGGCGGCTGCCGCGCGAACGGGTGCAGCAATCGGTCGGCTCCGGCGTCATCGTCGGCGAGGATGGCATCGTCGTCACCAACCATCATGTCATTGAGGGTATGACTCAGGTGAAGGTGTCGCTGGCCGACCGGCGTGAGTTCGAGGCCGATATCCTGCTGCGCGATCCAAAGACCGATCTAGCCGTGCTGAAAATCAAGGCGCGCGAGACATTCCCCGCGCTGGAGCTGGGCGATTCCGACGCGCTGGAAGTCGGCGACATCGTGCTGGCGGTCGGCAATCCGTTCGGCGTCGGCCAGACGGTGACGCAGGGCATCATCTCGGCGCTGGCGCGCACCCATGTCGATGTGTCGGACTACCAGTTCTTCATCCAGACCGATGCGGCGATCAACCCCGGCAATTCGGGCGGCGCGCTGGTCGATGTGAAGGGGCAGGTGATCGGCATCAATACGGCGATCTATTCCAAATCGGGGGGCAGCCATGGCATCGGCTTTGCCGTTCCGGCCAACATGGTGCGGGTGGTGGTGGCCAGCGCCCGCACCGGCGCCCAGAAGGTGGTCCGGCCCTGGTATGGCGCCAAGATGCAACCGGTGGGCGCCGAAATGGTCGACAGTCTCGGCCTCGACCGGCCGGTGGGGGCGCTGGTCGCCAGCGTTGTCAAGGACAGCCCGGCCGCCGTCTCGGGCCTCAAAGCCGGCGATGTGATCGTTGCGGTCGACGGGGTGGCGATCGACGATCCGGATGCCTTCGGTTTC